>JAGBHX010000114.1 GCA_017935265.1 Clostridia bacterium
AAGGCGTTGCCGATGAATATCTCACGGCATAACAAAAAAGAGCAGGTAAAACCCTGCTCGATACATAACAATTTATATATTATTTAACTATGAGGAAATATGAAAAAAAAGAAAAGTGAGTATTCACTTGTGTAATGAATACTCACTATGGTGCGAGAGACGGGACTTGAACCCGTACGGGATTACCACACGCCCCTCAAACGTGCGCGTCTGCCGATTCCGCCACTCTCGCGTATCTTTGTTATCTCGCTGACAACATTAGAGATTATATCAGATGAGTTTGCATTTGTCAACACTTTTTTGAAACTTTTTTAAAATTTTTTCAAAAAAGTTTTTACTCCCCGAAAACGACCTTCGGGGAGTAATTTTTAGTCATAATATGATGCTCTGATTTTCTGGCGTACTTTAACAAAAATTATCAGTGCAAGAGAAATCACGCAGAAGGAAATCAGGCCCACATAGATACCCGTGTTTTCATTTCCGTCAATTTTAAGGTTGTCCCACAGCGACGTCATCATAAGCTGTGTCTGTGAGTCAAGGTGATGGAAATAGTTAGTCTTCGGAGTGTTCTCTTTTGACGGGTAAAGAATTTCGTTGCCTTTGAAGGAATAGCTGTCATTTTCAATTACCGTTTTGTTTGGAGTTGCATAACAGATATATTCCGCATTGGCAAGAGCCACATCCTCACGAAGAAGGAAGTTGATATAGAGCTCTGCTGCCTCTTTATTCTGTGAGCTTTTTGGGATACAGATTGAGTCAACAAAAATGTTTGTCCCCTCTTTCGGGTAATAAAACGCAAGGTCGGGGTTGTTGTCATACATAGAGAGGAAGTCACCTGCATAATATGCGCAGATTGCCGCCTCACCGCTTTCCATTTTGTTGTATACCTCATCCATTACATAAGACTGAACAAGTGGCTTCTGAGCCTTGAGAAGCTCATAAGCGGCATCCCAATCCGCTCCGTTTGTGGAGTTGATGTCATATCCGCCGTACCATTGCGCTGTGGCAAAAGCATCACGGGGATTGTTGAAGTTCATAATCTGACCCGAATACTTTTCATCCCACATCAAGCCCCAGCTGTCGGGGTTGCCCTCAACAGCCTTGGTGTTGTAAATAACGCCAACCATACCAACGTTATATGGCACGGAATATTCATTATCGGGGTCAAAATAAAGGTTTTTGTATTCCGGAAGAATATTGCAATAATTGGGAATGTTTGAAAAATCAATCTTCTGCACAAGCTCCTCCTGAATCAGGCGCTCAATCATATAGTCCGACGGAATGACAATGTCATAATCCGCACCGCCCGATTTGAGCTTGTTATACATATTTTCATTTGAATCAAAGGTTGTGTAATTGACCTTGATGCCAGTCTCTTTTTCAAAAAGAGCATTTACATTCATTGTATCGTCTGAGCCGTCAGAAATATATTCACCCCAGTTATACACGTTGATTTCCGTGCCGCGAAGGTGAGAATAATCCTTTTTTTCTGCCCCGAAGGCAGGCACAACACTCAGAGCGCACATCAACACAACAGCAAGAAGGCATAAAACTTTTTTCATTTCACTGCCCCCTTTTTGCCTGACTGCTCACCCTTAAGGCCGTTCATATTAACTATGACGAGCAAAATAAGAATAACCACAAAAATGATAGTTGAAAGAGCGTACATATCGGGAGTAACGCGCTTTTTGGTCATTGAATAAATCCTGATTGGCAGGGTCTGGAACTTAGGACCGCTGACAAAATAGCTGATGATGAAGTCATCAAGAGAAAGGGTGAATGCCATAATGAAGCCTGACATAATGCCCGGCTTGATTGCGGGAAGCACAACCTTGCGGATGGCCTTGCCGGGAGCACAGCCCAAGTCTTGCGCGGCTTCGGCAAGGTTGGGGTTAATCTGCTGAAGCTTCGGCATTATGTTGAGAATAACGTATGGCAGGCTGAAGGTTACGTGGGCAATGAACAATGTCCAGAAACCGAGCACACCGTTAATTTTGAGAAATGAGCCGATGAAAACAAACAGGAGCATCATTGAAACACCCGTTACGATTTCGGGGTTCATCATCGGAATATTGGTAACGGTCATAATACCTGAACGACGCCAGGATTTTTTCATTTTGTCAATTCCCAGTGCCGCAAGAGTTCCGATAACGGTGGAGGTAACGGCAGAAGTAATTGCCAGAATAATAGTGTTATAAAAAGCCTTAATGGTTTCTTCGTCCTTAAAAAGCTCAACGTACCATCTTAATGAAAAGCCTTCCATAACACCTGTGGAATTGGAGGAGTTGAAGGAGTAAACCGCAACGATGAGCATGGGCACATACAAAAATGCAAATACCAGCAAAACATATATCGTTGACGGAAGTGTGGTCTTTTTCATAAAACCATACCTCCCCCCACATCCTCGGAGCTGCTGAATTTATTCATAACTGCCATGCAGATTAAAATCAGCACCATGAGAACAAGCGAAAGTGCGGCGCCGAAATTGAAGTTGTTGGAAACCTGGAACTGCATTTCAATAACGTCACCGATAAGGGCAAAAGTACCTCCGCCCAGCTTTTGAGAAATGTAGAATGTGCTCACACTCGGCACAAACACCATTGTGATGCCCGAAACAACACCTGAAACGGACCACGGGAAAATAACCTTTGAAAAAACTCTGACCTTGCCTGCACCCAAATCCTGCGCGGCCTCAACGAGGCTTCTGTCAAGCTTGGCAAGAACGGTGTAGATAGGCAAAATCATATAGGGCAAAAAGTTATAAACCATACCCAGAATTACGGCACCGCCCGTGTTAATCATATGCACGGGCTCCATACCGAGGAGCGAAAGAAATTTGTTGATGATGCCTGAATCCTCAAGGATGTTCATCCACGCATAGGTGCGGATGAGGAAGTTCATCCACATAGGAATCATAACAAGCATCATCATTGTGGTCTGCACCCTGACCTTCATCTGAGAAATTATGTAAGCCAGCGGATATGCAATCACAAGGCAGATAAGGGTGGCAACAATGCCGTACCACAGGCTGCGAAGAAATGTGTCGGTGTAGTCACTCAGGCGGTAGATATTTTCAAGTGTGAACTGCCCCTCAGCGTTGGTAAAGGAATAATAGGCAACCATAACAAGAGGCACAACAATGAAAATAGCAGACCAGACAAGGTGAGGTGCGGCACAGAGCTTCTGACGCAAAAGATTCTTTTTGTTCATGCTCAATCCTCCTCAACAATGTCGGAAAGATGTTCAATTTCATCACTGAATGAGCTGTAATCGCCGAATTTGCCTGAATACTTTGATTTTTTCATAATGTGGATTGCATCGGGCTCAATGAAAAGACCGATTTTGCTGCCCACAGCTTCATAGTCGGTGGTCTGAATCATCCATTTAAAACCGCCGATGTCAACGATAATCTCAAAGTGAACGCCCTTGAAGGTAACGGAAGTTACAACGCCTGTGAGCATACCCTTTTCTATGGGTACAATATCAACATCCTCAGGGCGCACAACAACGTCAACAGCTTCACCCTTGGCAAAGCCCTTGTCAAGGCATTCAAACTCAGCACCGGAAAACTTGCACTTGAAGTCTTCAAGCATATAGCCGTCAAGAATGTTACTTTCACCGATAAAGTCGGCAACAAAAGCATTCTTGGGCTCATTATAAATATCCTCGGGAGTGCCGATTTGCTGAATAACACCGCCGTCCATAACAACAATGGTGTCAGACATTGAAAGGGCTTCCTCCTGGTCGTGGGTAACATAAATGAATGTGATACCCAATCTTTGCTGTATATTTTTAAGTTCAACCTGCATATCCTTGCGCAATTTAAGGTCAAGAGCACCGAGCGGCTCGTCAAGCAAAAGCACCTTGGGGTCAACCGCAAGTGCTCGGGCAATAGCAACACGCTGCTGCTGACCGCCCGAAAGACAGTCAACCGAACGCTTTTCAAAGCCGTTGAGATTAACGAGAGCAAGCATCTGCTTAACCTTATCGCGGATATCGGACTCCTTCATCTTTTTGAGTCGCAGGCCGAAAGCAATATTTTCATAAACATTCAGGTTCGGAAAAAGGGCATAACGCTGAAAAATGGTGTTAACCTGTCTCTTATGAGGCGGTACACCATTGACTACTTTATTACCGAATATAACCTCGCCGCTGTCAGGCTCAAGAAAGCCTGCAATAATTCTTAAAGTAGTTGTCTTACCGCAGCCCGAAGGACCTAAAAAAGTAATAAACTCCTTATCTCGGATGTAAAGATTCAGGTTTTCCAGAATCTTGTTACCTCCAAGCTCAATCGAGATATTTTTTAAATCAATAACTACAGGATTGTTTTTCAATTATGCAGCCCCTCTCTTTGCCGTATGAGGCAAGAAATTTGCTAACAGATTTAGCTAAATAATAGGATAAAATATATTTCTCAAAATGTCAATGTTTTTAAAAAAATTTGTTTGAAAGTTGTCTTATTTAGTCACATTCAGCACCCGTATTCACAAAAACGGACCTCTTATTCCTGAGGCCCGTTTTCAGCTTGTTCCGGCTTATTCTTTTTGTTGGACATCTTTTTCATAAGAACGGTTGCGAACACCGCAAAAACAGGAATAGGCAAAATATAAAGGAGGCTGAAAGGATTTGAAACGTCACCCTTATATCCCAGAAGAGTCCACAAAATATCAATTGGAAGCATACCTAAATTGGCGGCAATGAGATACTTTGGAAAGCTGATGTTCATTGCACCGAAAAGCACGCTTGAAAGGTCACTTGGAAGAAGGCCTGATGCCTTGATGCAGAAAACAACGGCTGACTGATTGGCTTCGGTAAAATCATCAATTTTTTTAACCTTAGGGAATTTCTGCTTGAGTGTGTCAACCATTGACTTACCGGTGAATCTGCCCAAAAAATATGTAAGAAGCATACTCAGCGCATTGCCCACAAAGTTGACCGCAACGGCAACCCAGAAGTTTTCAAACACAATGCCGGATATTGCAAAAAGAAGCGCCGGCGGAAACACAAGCGCAAAGGATTTCACAACAGAAATCACTATCATAAGCACAGCTATCGTGACCGCTCCGCCTTGAAAATAGGTGGAAAGCACATCTGCGTTGGCGGGGGTAATGTTATATTTTATCATCAGAATGACCATAACCACCAGCATAACCGCCATAAAAATGCCTGAGGCAAGCTGCAGACCTTTTACCAATTTTTCGTTTTTTGTCACGATACCACACTCCCGACGGTTTTGAATATTTTATCACAAAGAGAAAAGTCTTGTCAAACCCTGCCGTTTTCACGAAGGAACTTCACAAACCCTTCACAACCTGCAAGAACATCGCTGTATGTAAGCCGAAAGTCACCTGTATACCACGGGTCGGCAATGCTTTCGCCGTGGCGATCGGCGTAGTCAAGCAGAAAGCTGACCTTTCCCTCAGGGTCTGAGCCGATAATTCTCATCAGGTTGCGCAAATTGAAGGAATCCATAATGATGATAAAATCATACTTATCGTAGTCACTTTTGGTTATCTGCACCGCAGTTTTGCCCTTGACGGAAATGCCGTGCTGAGCAAGGATATTGGCGGTTCCGCGGTGAACGGGGTTGCCGATTTCCTCGGTGCTTGTAGCGGCAGAGGCGATAAAGAATTTATCCGCTATCCCCTGCTTTTTGACAATATCTTTTAAAACAAATTCTGCCATAGGCGAACGGCAGATATTGCCGTGGCAGACGAAACAAACGTTAATCATAGTTACCTCTCAGAAGTTTAAAACAGGCCAGCTTTTTAAATATATCTTCGTATTTGAATCATATATATCGGCTTTTTCTTCTGAATCTGCCAAAATATATGTATTAAGCCACATCACAAAAGCCTCTGCCCTGTAACTTACACAAACTTTTTTACCTTTTTTATAAAGCCAAAACGGATGGTCATTGTTTTCATCAAACAGCCATTCATCAAATTTTGACTGATAAAACTTACGTTTTTTAACTATAAAATCAGGTACTTCGATAACATCGGCATCGAATGTGAATTTTAAAACCATCTTTGCCATTTTTTATCCTCGCAATCACATCTTATCTGTATATTGATATGCTCTTACATAGTCAACTATAAATTCACAGCCTTCACCGTTATTAGGAACATCTACGCGGTCGGCAGGAATTGCGTTTTCACCGCTCATTTCAACAGAGAGAATGAGATATTCAGGCTCCTGACTAACTCCTCCGAAGTCGGTGCGGTAGCTTTCCTTGCCGTTGATGTAGAAAATATATTCATTTTCATTCCACTCAACAGCGTAAGTATTAAACTCCTCGTAAGGGTTGCCTCTGAGGAGAGATTTTTTGGCTCTCCACTGCTGATGCGCCTCACCGTAGCCGTCAAAATGAAGGTTGGCTGAAACGGCGTTTTCCCAAAATTCGCCGTAATACGGGCTCTCCATAATGTCAATTTCAGTGCCGTCGGTGCCAGTTCCGTTTTCCTGATACACACCTTCATTCATCATCCAGAATGCACTCCAGATGCCGACTCCCTTGGGGAGAATGCAACGGCATTCAAAATAACCGTATTTCTGACTGAAGCCGTTGGGGGCATCGGAATCGGTGTCGATGCCCGCTGAATACCAGCCTGCACCCTTGCCGCCCATACCCTCGCTGAGATAAGTCACGGGAATGATAAGATTGCCGTCTTTTGTCTGAGCAAGATTACGGTTCCAATAGCTGCCTTTTCTGACTTCAGAGGTTTCGCCGTAGGTATAATGACCCGACCACACACTGCGGTCAAGCTCCGAGTCAAATTCTTCATTGAAGGTAAGGGTGAATTTTGACATATCCGCCTCATCACCGACAGCGTAAAAAGGAATATCAAGGGCTATGCAAAGCATTGAAATAACGCTGAGAATACCTGCAAAAATTCTTGTAAAGATGTTCATAATTTATTCCTCAACAAAGCTGTATTGTGCAAACTCTTTTGTCATTTCATCATAGGTTTTTGATTTGTACTTTTCAGTTTTATCGGCTTTGATAATCTTGTTTTTTTCATCAACGGTTGCAGGACTTCTTGAATCAATACCTGCCCTGACAGCGTTGAAATAATTATCGTTTTTAATAATGTGATAAGACATTACCTTGGAAACCCTGTTATCTTTAAACTCGCAGGAATAAACGAGGGTAAAGTTCGGAGAATCCGTATATACCACAAGCTTCGTTCCCTGTTCGCTTGAGCCGAGAGAGTCAAAATATTGCTTTTGCTCTTTTGAAAGATTCTCAATCACCTTGGGGTCCTTTCGGGTGTTGGTCTCTTCAAACTTTGAAGCAACCTCTTTCGCTTCCTCTAACGTTTCTTCACGCTTTTTATCCTCTCCTATTTTGCAGGATGAAAAGCTGAACAGAACACCCAAAACAAGTAAAACAGAAATAAGCTTTTTCATCAAATCACTCCATTTTGCATTTTTGCGGCAGTAACGGTGTTGCACATAAGCATTGCTATTGTCATTGGTCCCACTCCGCCGGGTACGGGAGTGATATACCCTGCCTTGGGCTCAACCGAACCAAAATCAACATCACCGCACAGCTTGTTGTTTTCGTCGCGGTGGATACCAACGTCAATAACAACAGCACCCTCTTTAACCATATCTGCAGTTACAAACAAGGGTCTGCCAACAGCAGCAACGAGAATATCTGCCTTTGAGGTAACTTCTGCAAGATTTTTTGTTTTTGAATGGCAGGTGGTAACTGTTCCGTTGGCATTGAGAAGAAGTGAGCTTATTGGCTTGCCCACAATATTACTTCTGCCGATGACAACGCAGTTTTTGCCCTCGGGTGAAATGCCCTCATACTTGAGCATTTCCATAATTCCCGCAGGTGTGCAGGGAAGCAATTTACCGTCACCGATTGAAACCTTGCCCACGTTCACGGGGTGGAAGCAGTCAACGTCCTTATCGGGGTCAATAGCGTTGATAACCGCAGTTTCGTCAAGGTGCTTGGGTAATGGAAGCTGGCAGAGAATACCGTTGACATCGTCTCTTGCGTTGAGCTCATTTACCAAATCCAAGAGCTCCTGCTGTGATGTGCTTTCGGGCAGAGCGTATTCATAGGACACGATACCAAGCTTTTCGCAGGCTCTTTTTTTGTTGCCCACATACACTTTTGAAGCAGGGTCTTCGCCAACAATTATAACCGCCAGAGAAACGGAAATTCCTTTATCATTGAGGGCTTTCACCTCTTCAGCCATTTTTGATTGAATAAAAGCGGATACTTCTTTGCCGCTGATAATTTTAGCCATTGTTATTCTCCTCCTGAGATTTGATAAGTTTATATTCACCTGAACGCAGAACGCGAAGCAAATCGGCATTTGAGGTGATTTTTTCTTCGGTTTCAATTCCGCCTGCAATCTTGCTGTCGGGGTGGTGATAATCACTGCCTGAGGTGTGAATGGTAAGCCCCTCTCCCCTTGCCCACAACAGAGATTTTTCATTTTCAACGGGATTTTTTGTTTTGCCGTTGAAAACCTCAACCCCGTCAAGGTAACGCGGGTTGCCACGCTTAACGTAGCCTCTGAACGGGTGAGCCTGAACAAGAATTCCGCCTGCACAATGAACCTTTTCATAAAGCTTTTTTTGATTATCAAAAAGGAAATTGCCGAAGTTTTTGACAAAGTCCTCATCAACACCGTAAACGAGATAATCGTTGGGGGTGAGCAAAAAGCGGATTTCCATACCGAACAGAACTGTGAAATCATTCCCTGCAGCCTGCAGAGCTGCACGGTAGCCTTTGAGATAATGCTCGGCATTCTTTTGGTGATTGAAATAATTAAAAGGCGGAAAGGTAAGACCTGAAAAATGGTCGGTGAAAACGATTCCGTCATAGCCTGCTTTTTTATAGCGTTCC
>JAGBHX010000115.1 GCA_017935265.1 Clostridia bacterium
GAAAGCACGTCGTCAGAGGTGCTTTCTGCCCGTTACATCCTCAATCTCCATATCAACGGTGTTGGGATGCACGTCGGTTTCAACCGTGTTTGCCGTGAAGGAAAATTCTATCCCCTCTTTTTCGGCAATCTCAAAAGAATCGCGGATTCTGACGTCGTCGGTTTCAAAGCCCATCATACCGCCAAGAAGCGCTCTGTCTGTGCCGTGACCTCTGTATGTCTGCGCAAACGAGCCGTAGAGAGTAAAATGGACGCTTTTAATCTTGTTATGCATCATTTTCCATGCAAGGCGAGCAATTGACGCCGCACCTGCAGTGTGTGAACTTGACGGACCTACCATATTGGGTCCGATAACTTCAAAAACGCTGATAAAAGCCATAGCATTTCTCCTGAAAATTATTTCTACATTGAATATTATAAGTATTTAAACGTTAAAGTCAATCGGGTTGCGTTTATTTTACTGCAAAAACCGTCAAAATATGCTATTATTATCTTGATTTTTAAAAAACTATGAATTATAATTAATTTATATTTTGCCTATCATACAGGTTTATAAGTCAGGATGTGATTCCGATGGAATTGTTAAAGAAAAGAATTGTTCAGGACGGCAATACAATCGGCAACGACGTTGTCAAGGTTGATATGTTTCTCAATCACCAGATTGACGTTGAGCTTCTTAACGAAATCGGCAAGGAATTCAGAAAACGTTTTTCTTCTGATAAAATCACTAAAATCGTTACAATTGAAGCTTCGGGAATCGGCATCGCCTGCATTGTTGCCCAGTATTTCGGCGTTCCCGTAATTTTTGCCAAAAAAGGCGCCAACAGAAACGTTGGTGATAATCTCTACAAGGCAGACGTTTATTCTTTTACAAAAGGAACAACAACTACCATAGGCATCTCCAAGGACTACCTTTCAAAGAATGATCACGTTCTTATTGTTGACGACTTTATGGCAAACGGCAAAGCCGTACACGGTCTGCTTAACATACTTAATCAGGCAGGAGCAACGGTTGAAGGTATCGGAATTGTTATCGAAAAAGGATTTCAACCCGGTGGCGATTCGTTGCGCTCGCTCGGTTACAAGGTTGAATCACTTGCGGTTATTAAATCCATTGATGACGGTAACATCATCTTTGGGTAATAATAAAAAATGGAGGTTAAGAAATGAAAACACTCAGAAAAATCCTCGCAATTTCCCTTTCACTCGTTTTTGCTCTTTCTTGCTTCTTCTCCCTTGCGGGTTGTAACAAGGAAGACGAATTCATCGTTGGCTTTATTTATCTGCACGACGAAAACTCAACTTACGACCTTAACTTCATCGAAGCAGCAAAGAAAGCTTGCGATGAGCTTGGCGTAAAGTATCTTGAAAAAACCAACGTTCCCGAAGGCAGCGAATGCTATGACGCAGCAGCTGACCTTGTAGACAGCGGCTGTGACGTTATTTTTGCAGACAGCTTCGGCCACGAAGACTTCATCATTCAGGCTGCAAAGAAATTCCCTGAAGTTCAGTTCTGCCACGCAACAGGCACAAAGGCTCACACTGAAGGACTCAAGAATTTCCACAACGCTTTTGCTTCAATCTATGAAGGCAGATACCTTGCAGGTATTGCCGCTGGTATGAAGCTCAACGAAATGATCGAAGCAGGCAAATTCACTGCTGAAGAAGCCAAAATCGGTTATGTTGGCGCCTTCACATTTGCTGAAGTTATTTCAGGTTATTCATCATTCTACCTTGGTGCAAAGTCAGTTTGCCCCAGCGTAACAATGGAAGTTCAGTTCACAGGTTCATGGTATGACGAAACAGCTGAAAAAGAAGCTGCAAACCTTCTTATCAGCAGAAACTGCAAACTTATCAGCCAGCACGCTGACTCTTGGGGTGCTCCCACCGCTTGTGAAGAAGCCGGTATTCCC
>JAGBHX010000011.1 GCA_017935265.1 Clostridia bacterium
CCGTGCTTATGGGCATACAAAGAAAACGTTGTGATTGTGCCCAAGTCACTTGGCGGCAGTGACGGTGTTCAGATTCCCTTTGACATCTATTACAAGGGCGGCAGAACAAAAGGCACCTTCGATTTGACAACAAAGAAATTCACGACAGAAGCCAATTAACAGCAGGGGAGCGGTTAACCGTTCCCCTAAACTTTTTATGTGGAGGATATTATGGCAAAAAGCATTAACTTTGACGAAGGCTATAAAGAATATCAGATTAACAATGACCCCGACAGGGTTATCCGTGTTGACACTGCAGACTACGGCTTGCTTACACGCTTTGCAGGTGCTGAAAAGCGCCTCAATGAAAAAATGAAAGCCTTTGAGAATATTTCAATTAAACCCGACGGCAGTGCCGACATTGACGACGAAGGGGCGGTTGAAGCTCTTGGAAAGCTTGAGCAGATTGTCAAAGAAGAAACAAATTATATCTTCAATGCCGATGTTGCAGACACCGTTTTCGGCAATGCTTCTCCGCTTTCCACCCGAAAAGGTGTGCCTCTTTATGAGCGCTTTTTCAATGCCATTATGCCCATTATTAAGGCTGACCTTGAAGCAGAAAACAAGGAAAGCGAAAGGCGTATTAAAAAATACACCGCACAGGCACAGAGCTTTAAAAAGAAGAGGAAAAGAAAATGATAGGTCTTTTGCCCGAAACTCTTACAATCGGCGGCAAGGAATATGAAATCTGCCCTGATTTTCGCATAGCTTTGCTTATTTTTGAAGCTTATGATGACCCGAACCTTTCACCCTTTGATAAGGCGGCGGTGATGCTTGACAGCCTTTTTGTTGACCCTGAGGAAATACCCTCAGAGCATCTTCAGGAGGCTTGTACGGTGGCTTCGTGGTTCCTCGACGGGGGAAAAGAAGAAAGCTCAGAGCAGACTTCACACATTCAGCCAAAAGCAAATCAGCTTTTTTCCTGGACACAGGATGAGCAGATGATATTCTCAGCAATCAATAAGGTTGCCGGGTGTGAAATAAGAAGCCTTGAGTTTTTGCATTGGTGGACGTTTCTCGGCTACTTTTCCGAAATAGGGGAAGGGCTGTTTACCACCGTTATTTCCATAAGGCAGAAGCAAGCTCAAAGGAAACCTCTTGAAAAGTGGGAAAAGCAGTTTTACGAAAAAAATAAAGACCTTGTAGATATACGCAAAAAATTCTCTGCCGAAGAACAGGCAGAGCGCGATTTTATAAATAAATTACTCGGTTAGGAGGTGAGGCCATGGCAGACGGTACCCTTATTTTTGACACAAGCTTTGACACAACAGGTGTAAACAATGCGGAAAAAACTATCACAAGCAGTCTGAAAAGAATGAAAAGCAAGCTCAAAGCTGCTTTTGGTATGGATATTGTGGACAAGGAAACTCGGAAGGTCACAGCTATGCAGAAGCGTTATGATGATGCGACTGCCGCAGTTGAACGCCAAAAAAACAAGGTGCAGGAGCTTCGTGCAGAAATTGAAAAAATTCAGGCTCAAAGCGGGGCAGGGGGAAGTGCAACTCCCGAAGAGGCAAAACCCCTTTATGCTCAGGCTGACGAGCTTGCGGCTCAGATTGAAGAAGCCAAAGCCAAAGCCCGTGAATACGGAGAGCAATGGCGGCAGGGTCTTGGTGGTGCAGACACCGAGCAGATGAACTGGCTTGAAAAGGCTTCAAGGCTTGAAGCGGAATATGATGAAGTTCTTGCAAAGATTGAAAAAATCGAGCAAAAAGCCAAGTCGGGCGGCGGTACTCCCAAAGATGCCACAAAGGTGACACAGCTCAATTCTCAGCTTGTAGCGGCAGAAGCAAAGCTTACCCGGCTTTCTGATACGGCGGCAACGGCAAAAACAAATCTTGTGGCGGCAACCGATGAAAAGAAAACAAAACGGTTTTCAAGAGCAATGACAACAGCTTCAAAATCTGCAAGAAGGTTTGGAAAAAGAATTTGGGAGCTTGCAAAATCGGCTCTCATTTTTTCTGTGCTCACAAAGATTTTAACAGCTCTTCGCGATTCATTCGGCAACGTGCTTAAAAGTAATGAGCAGTTCAGCTCTTCCTGGGCAAACATCAAGGGCAATCTGCTTACGGCGTTTCAGCCCATATATGAAGCTTGCCTGCCGGCTTTACTTTCACTGTTGCAGGTTCTTGAAAAGGTTACGGCAGCTCTTGCGAGCTTTACGGCGGCAATTTTCGGAACATCTGTTTCACAGATGCAGGCAAATGCCAAGGCCCTGCGAAATCAGGCAAAAGCCACCAAAGAAGCAGGAAAG
>JAGBHX010000116.1 GCA_017935265.1 Clostridia bacterium
CCTCAACGTTGTTGTTAAGGATGCTCCTGCAATTAAACTTAGATTTGTTGATCCTTCTGGCAATACCAATACAATTGCAGCAGGAGATGCAAATGTAAAGAGCATTACTGACAATGGTGATGGTACAGAAACTTGGAGAATCAGCTTCCCCGCCAGACAGCTTAATCAGATCTTTAACGTTTTCGTAAGATATGAAGCAACAGGCTGGAATGAGATAGGCTATATCTATGAAATGGAAGCTGTTGATCCCGACGTTCTTGATGACAGATTCATTTCTTATGATATCGTTGATGATTATGAGGGCGCTATCTATCAGGGTGTAAACACAGTTACTGTAGTTACCGGTGTTGACGTTTCTAAGGTTCAGTTTATGAAGAAGGGTAACACATGGACATTCACAGCAGCTAACGCAACATATTATGATGAAGATGGTGTTCGTACTTGGACAATCGAAATGAATTTTGCTGCTCTTGGCGATCAGTCATTTGACATCAGAACACGTACACCCAAGACCACATTCACCTCAACAGGTGCTACAATGGATGTTACAGTATTCTCAAAATAATTAAATAACTCTTTAACCATTAAAGCTATTATGGCTGTCCCGTGAGAGCGGGACAGCCTTTAGTTTTTTTATAAAAAATGTTGACAATCTTACTCTAATATGTTAGAGTATATATGTACTCTAACGCATTAGAGAAAGGAGAGTTAATATGGATACGCCGAAAGTATTTGAAAGCGAATACCGCTTTTGCCTGATTTTGTGGGAAAACGAGCCAATCAAAAGCAGTGAGCTCGTTAAGCTTTGCAAGGAGCAGCTTGGCTGGAAGCCTACAACCACATATACCGTTATCAAGCGTCTTTCTGAAAGGGGAGTGCTGAAAAACGAAAACACCGTGGTTTCTTCGTTGGTGTCGAAGGATGAGGTTCAGGCGGCTGAAATCAGTGAAATGGTGGAGAAAACCTTTGAGGGCTCGTTGCCCGCTTTTGTGGCCGCGTTTACGAAACACCAGAAGATTTCTGCAAAAGAAATCGATGAGGTGCAACGGATGATTGACCGATACAGGAAAGGGGAATAGCAATGGCTGATATTTTTTTGAAAATTTTCAATATGAGCGTGTCTGCCTGCTGGATTGTTTTGGCAATTCTGCTGTTTCGTATTGTGCTTAAAAAGGCACCGAAATGGCTTAACTGTGTCCTTTGGGGAATAGCCGGTCTGCGCCTCGTTATGCCTTTTTCTCTTGAAAGTATTTTCAGCCTCGTTCCTTCTGCTGAGCTTGTTCCCGATGAAATAATTCACTCAAATTCGTCGGTTGATGTAAGCGGAGCTGAAATTTTCAGTTATGTAGGGAACAATCCTGTGTGGTATGATTTGGGCGTGAGCGACGGCAGTTTGGTTTTTACGGAATTTGCTGTACCTGACGGGAGCTATATAAATCCTCTTCTGATTATTTCATATATTGCATCGATTATATGGCTTGTGGGAATTGCCGTGCTTTTACTTTATACTCTCATCAGTTTTTTGCGCTTAAAAAGAAAAATCGGAAAAGCTGTTTTGCTTTGCGACAATATTTATCAGAGTGAGGCTGTGGCATCACCGTTTGTTCTCGGCATAATCAAGCCGAAAATCTATCTGCCGTTTAATATGAGTGAACAGGATATGGTTCACGTTATTGCCCACGAGCAGGCACATATCCACAGAAGGGACAATTGGTGGAAACCGCTCGGATTTGCCATTCTCACACTACATTGGTTCAATCCGTTGGTGTGGCTGGGTTATGTGCTTCTTTGCCGTGACATTGAGCTTGCCTGCGACGAAAAGGTAGTCAAGGAACTGAACAATGAGCAACGGGCTGATTATTCACAAGCTCTGCTTACCTGCAGTGTGAACAGACGGTTGATAGCTGCTTGTCCTCTTGCATTTGGCGAAGTGAGCGTAAAAGACCGTGTGAAATCCGTTCTCAATTATAAGAAACCTGCATTCTGGATTGTTATTGTTGCTGTTATTATCAGCATTGCATTAGCAGTTGGATTTTTGACTAATCCGATGAGTGTTTCTGTGTTTAACAGTAAATATGAAACGGGCAGATGCTTGTATGGTGCTGTAGTAAGTGCAGAAAAGGAGACTGAAACCAACGACTTGCTAATCAATATCACATCAGAAGGTGCTGTATATAAAACCTTTGGTGACGGTACCACGGAAGTTCTCGGTACGCTTAGAAAAACAGATTATACGACAAAAGAGTTGAAAGAAAACATCAAAAAGCAAGGCGAACATATCAGCTTGGGTAAAGTAAAAAATGCTTATGAAGTATCAGGTAACAACAGAGAATATGTGATATTCCAAAAGTCAAATGGTACGGTTTATCTGGTATCTTTCTTCTCAAACGGAAATGTTATGAATGTATTCAAATTAGACAGATTGGGTGATTGCGAGAGTATCAGAAATCTTATGGAAAATGAAAGCAGTTCTGTTATAGACTCAGCAGTATTTGATATTGACGGTGACGGAAAAGCCGAAAACTGTGTTCTTACCTACGGGCCGACAATGGGCCTTTATACCGTTGTTTTTACGGCAACTGAGGTTGGCAAGAATGAAGCAGAATATATAAACACCTTCAATATTCCATATACAGGTGACACAGAGTTTTATGAGTCCACTGACGGAAAGCTGAAAATCAAGTGTGAAAATCATATTTACGAAAAAGATGAAACCGAGGATGTGTTTCTCGATATTGTAATTGAAAACAACAATATAATTCTCAAAAACGGAAAAGAAACGATTGAATATTGGGGCGAGCAGGGGATTACACCTGCGGATTCCTTCAAGAAGTGGAACGCCATAAACAGTGCTGTCAGTGAAGCTGTTATAAAAAACAGAGTCGGTAAATACAGTATTGACCAAAGCAAGCCTGAAAAATATCCCCTTGCCGAAAGCTTTGAAGCTCATCAGGTTATGCACACGGTAACAGCTAAAAATGATAATTCACACACCCTTACTGTTTATGCACTTACTATATATGAAGAATATAATCTCGAATCGGGTGAGCTTGTCAATCTTGGAGGAGGCGCTTCTCCGGTGGAGATTATTCTTGAGGTCGAAAGTGAAACAAGCTATAAGCTCATAAGCTACCGTGAAATCAATAAGCCCGAAAGCATTGAGGATTACCTGCCCGAAGATTATCATGAGTTTGATGACGGTGAAATAATGGAAAGTCTGAGGCAAGAAATAGCTTTCGATGTGGAGGCATACTACTCACAGCATTCATATTGACCTGAGTGTTATTTGATTTCATAAAATTTAAAATGCCGCTATTCCCGGAGTTGTGTGTTTGTGCAATTCCGGGGATTTTTTATTTTTATAAATTTTTTTAAATTTACTCTTGACACTTGATATAGGGTAGTGTATAATGTTAGAACTATTATAATGGAATTTAATGTCTATATGGTATTTTTTCGGTTAGACTTTAATCGAAAAATACCGACAAAATCCGATTTATCCACCATAAATCATGGACGAAATTAAAGGAACGGAGTGGTTATTGAAATGGTGATTTATTCCCCGGAGGCCAGAGGCAAAAGAACTCGTCAGAGCTTCAGCAAAATCAAAGAGGCTATGGATATGCCCAATCTCATCGAGATTCAGAAGGATTCATATCAGTGGTTTCTTGACACAGGCCTGAAAGAAGTATTCAGAGATATTGCAGATATCACTGACTACACAGGTAACTGGGTGTTGAAGTTTATTGACTACCGTATGGACGATAAGCCCAAGTACACCGTAAGAGAGTGCAAAGAGCGTGACGCTACTTATGCTGCTCCCATGCGTGTGAGAGCAAGACTCCGTAATAAAGAAACCGGCGTGGTTAAAGAAAGTGAAGTCTTTATGGGTGACTTCCCGATTATGACCGAAAGCGGTACCTTTATTATCAACGGTGCAGAGCGTGTTATCGTTTCACAGTTAGTTCGTTCGCCCGGCGTATATTATGATATGACTCACGACAAGACCGGTATCGAGCTTTATACCAACACAGTTATCCCCAACCGCGGTGCATGGCTTGAGTATGAAACCGATATTAACGACCTTTTCTATGTCCGTATCGACAAAAACAGAAAAATCTTTATAACCACCTTTATCAGAGCTCTCGGACTCAGCTCAGATGAGGATATCCGTGACTTCTTTGGCTATGACCCCAGAATTGAGGCAACTCTTGAAAAGGATGAAACCAAGAACACTGAAGAAGCTATTATGGAAGTGTTCAAAAAGCTTCGTCCCGGTGAGCCCACAACTCTTGAAACAGCCAAAACTTATATCGACAACCTTTTCTTCGACCCATATCGTTATGATATTTCAAGAGTCGGAAGATATAAATACAACAAAAAGCTTTCAATGTCAGACCGTCTTGTTGGCTGCACACTTTCTCAGCCCATCGCCAATGAGCTCACTGGTGAGGTCGTTGCCGAAGCAGGTGAGGTAATCACCAAAGAAAAGGCATTTGCCGTTGAGCAGTCAGGTGCAATGGTTGCTTACGTTGCAGTAGGCGACAAGGAAATCAAAATTGTTTCCAACGGTATGGTTGAAATCGGTGAATACCTTCCCCAGTTCACAGTTGAACAGCTTGAATCAATCGGCATCAACGAAAAGGTTTCATTCAAGGTTCTCAGCGAAATCCTTGAATCCTGTGAAGATGATGACGCTATCTTTGAAGCTCTCAAAGTTCGTTGTGATGACCTTATTCCCAAGCACATCACAGTTGACGATATCTTTGCTTCAATCAACTATATCAACAGCATTGCCTTCGGCGTAGGCAAAACAGACGATATCGACCATCTCGGTAACCGCCGTATCCGTTCAGTAGGCGAGCTCCTTCAGAACCAGTTCAGAATCGGTATTGCCCGTATGGAAAGAGTTGTCCGTGAAAGAATGACTCTTCAGGCTCAGGAGGATGAAGATAAAATCACTCCTCAGTCACTCATCAATATCCGTCCCGTTCTTATGGCTATCCGTGAGTTCTTCGGTTCATCTCCTCTTTCTCAGTTTATGGATCAGATCAACCCCCTTGCAGAGCTCACACACAAGCGCCGTCTTTCAGCTCTCGGCCCCGGCGGTCTTTCACGTGACCGTGCAGGTTTCGAAGTTCGTGACGTTCACTACAGCCACTACGGCCGCATGTGTCCCATTGAAACTCCTGAAGGTCCCAACATCGGCCTTATCTCATATCTTGCAACATTTGCAAAAATCAACAAATACGGCTTTGTAGAAGCTCCTTACCGCAAGGTTGTTGACGGCAAGGTTCTTGACGAAGTTCGCTATATGACCGCTGACGAAGAGGACGAATTCATCGTTGCTCAGGCTAACGAACCTCTTAACGAAGACGGCACATTCAAAAACAAGCGTGTTATGGCTCGTTACCGTGACGAATATCACGAGATGGACAACAACCGCGTTCATTATATGGACGTTTCACCCAAGATGGTTGTTTCTGTTGCTACAGCTATGATTCCCTTCCTTGAAAACGACGACGCAAACCGTGCTCTCATGGGTGCAAACATGCAGCGTCAGGCAGTTCCGCTTCTCACAAGCGATGCTCCCTTCGTAGGAACAGGTATGGAATACAAGGCAGCAGTTGACTCAGGTGTTGTTGTTTGTGCAAAGCGCTCAGGTACAGTTATCCACGTTAACGCTGACTTTATCGAAATCCAGGCTGACGAAGACGGCCAGATTGATAAATACACACTCATCAAATTCATGCGCTCAAACCAGAGCTCATGTGTAAACCAGAAACCCATCGTTTCTCTCGGTCAGCATGTTGATGCCAAAGAAGTTATCGCTGACGGCCCTGCAACCGACCATGGTGAAATCAGCCTTGGTAAGAATGCTCTTATCGGCTTTATGACCTGGGAAGGTTACAACTACGAAGACGCCGTTCTTATTAACGAAAAGCTCGTAAGAGACGACGTTTACACATCAATCCACATTGAAGACCACGACATCGAGGCAAGAGATACAAAGCTCGGACCTGAGGAAATCACCCGTGATATTCCCAACGTTGGTGACGATGCACTCAGAGACCTTGATGAAAGAGGTATTATCCGCATAGGTGCAGAGGTTCGCTCAGGTGACATCCTTGTTGGTAAGGTTACACCTAAGGGTGAAACTGAGCTTACTCCCGAAGAACGTTTGCTTCGTGCAATCTTCGGTGAAAAGGCAAAAGAAGTAAGAGATACTTCTCTGCGCGTTCCCCACGGTGACTACGGTATCGTTGTTAACGTTGAAGTATTCACAA
>JAGBHX010000117.1 GCA_017935265.1 Clostridia bacterium
AAAATATGTAGGTCAGACCGTCGGTAAAAGGCCTTGCACTGCCCTCAAGGAATTCAAAAAGAACTGCATCGGCAGACTTTGAAAGGAAGATTTTGTCATCACCCCAATTAAGAGGCAACACAAAATGAATTGCAAGGAAAACGAGATATAAAATTATGTAAAATCGGTATTCTTCGGGAATATGTTTTTTAATAAAAGCTTTCATTTTATCACCGAGTTAATTTTATGCTTTCGGGGTTGTTTTGTCAAGAAAAACCGCCTCGCACAAGCAAGGCGGTAAACTTTAATGATATTTGGGGAGGAAGTCGCCGTGGGCTTCAATGAGGTCATCAACCATTTTCTTGATAGTGTCAATATCAAGCTCACTGCCTGTATGGGGGTCGAGCATAGCGGCCTGATAGATATGCTCTTTTTTGAGCGTTGCGGCGGCTTCAATTGTGAGAAGCTGAACATTTACGTTTGTCATATTCATTGCGGCGCACTGCACGGGAAGAGCACCCACATGGCAGGGATGAACACCGTAGCCGTCAACGAGGCAAGGCACTTCTACGCAGGCATCCTCGGGGAGATTGGTGATGAGGTGGCCTGTGTTGAGCACGTTACCGCCGATTTTGTAGGGGTTGCCTGTAACGATTGATTCCATAATATGTGAAGCATATTCGTTAGAACGGTTGTGCTCCTTAACGCCTGTTTCAAGCATTTCTTTGTATTCCTTTTTCCAGCCTTCAATCTGGTTTACACAGCGGCGGGGATATTCATCAAGAGGAATGTTATAACGGTCAATAAGCTCGGGATATTTGCTCTTGATATAGAACATATTATATTCCGCATTGTGTTCGCTTGACTCTGTGCAATAATAGCCGAAGTGCTTGATATAATCCATTCTTACCTTGTTTTTCTTTTCGGGGTCTGCAAGGTAAGCATCAACCCTTGACTTGATTTCAGGGTAAAGGTCAACACCGTTTTTGTCTTTGATTTCAAGAAGCCAGCCCATATGGTTGATACCTGCGATAAGCTCTTTTCTGCCTTCAAGCTTGTCTTCCATACCAAGGTCGCGGAGCAAATCCTCAGAGCAGGACTGAACGCTGTGGCAAAGACCTACGGTCTTAACGGGAGTGTATCTCTGCATATAGCCCGAAAGCATTGCCATAGGATTGGTGTAATTGAGGAAAAGAGCATCAGGGCAAACCTCTGCCATATCATCGGCAAAGTCTTTGAGAACGGGAATTGTGCGAAGAGCACGCATAATTCCGCCGATGCCGAGGGTATCACCGATTGTCTGACGAAGTCCGTATTTCTTGGGCACTTCAAAATCTATGATTGTGCAGGGGTCATAAAGACCAACCTGAATAGCATCAACAACAAAGTTTGCCCCTCTGAGAGCATCCTTTCTCTGCTCAACGCCGAGGTAACATTCAATCTTACCGTAGCCGCCCTTGGTTTCGCGCATTGCTTCAAGGATTGTGCGGCTTTCTTCAAGACGTGTTGCATCAATGTCATAAAGAGCAAAAACGCTGTCACGAAGAGCTTCGGTGCACATACAGTCACCGATAACATTTCTTGCAAAAACGGTGCTTCCTGCACCCATAAATGTAATTTTCATAAAACAAAACCTCCTGCCTTACAAACTAAGACAAGAGGATTATAACATACTAAAAACTGAAAGTAAATCAGTTTTTGATTTTCTATGTTTTAGACAAAACGGAACACCAGAAATAATACACCATACACAACGGGCTGATGTATCATATATAAAATCAAAGAGTGTCTGCCCAAAAACTCAAGTGGTCTGCACCTGAAGGCAGAAAGGTGCTTCATCAGCTTCATACGGGTGAAGATGTGATGAAGAAAATATCCGCACACAAAAAGGAATATCCACGGAACAAGCGGAAAATAATCGGAAGAATAAAATCCGACAAAAAGAAAGCCGAGATAGGCCGATAAGTAGTTGCTGTAAAGCTCACCCGGAATTTCAAAAAACACCTTGTCCCCTATTCCGACAAAGCCGTCGGAAATATTTTTGGTTGCAAGAAACAGCAGGAAAAATAACACAAGACCTACATAGGGATTTAGCTTTCTGAGCACCTTATCAAGAGGAATCATCACAAGCATAGACGAGCCTAAAAGAGTGAGAACACCGAAAAGAATAATACTGCTTTTCATAAACACCGCAGTCACGGCGGTGATGATTACAGAAGCACCCAGTACTGTCAGGGCGTTTTTCAGCTTCTTTTTGCCAAAGCTCCAGCAAAATCCCGAAAGGAGAATAAAGCTCCAGCAGATGCACTGCTGCCAGATGTGTGCAGCGTCCGACTTAAACCACGGAATACTGACGTGAAACATATTGACTATATCCCACAAAGCGTGGTACAAAATCATATTCACAAGAGCAAATCCGCGAAAAGCGTCAAGAACAAAATATCGTTTTTTCATATCAGAAATCGACCTTATAATGGTGAACGAAAATGCCGATTATTTTGTTGTAGTCAAGCACGTGCATAACTGCACCGTCATCAGAGGGTCGGAAGGTCAAGCCCTCAGCCTCAATGTTTTCACCGCCTACATCTCTTTTGGCGGCAACGGCAACCTCGCCTGTTTCAACGTTTACGCTGAGAATATTTTTATAATTGCCCTCATCCTCCGTGTCGTTTGAAAGATAAAGAGTTCCGTTATAAAATTCGCCACCCTGAATACGGTGAAGCTCGCCGAGACCCTTTACGGGTATTTTGCGTACCAGCTTCATAGAATCGTTTATATCATAGGCATAAATTGTTTTGGCGTTTGACCATTTTGAAGCGTAGAGATAGCCTGTTTCGGGGTCAACAGCGCACCATGGCACACCGTCGTCATAAAGCTCGTTGGGCAAATCGTAAACCTCGCCCGTGGGCTTGAGGGTCTCACAGTCAAACACAACAATGCAGGCATAAACCTCGTCACCGCCCTCAACGGGAGCGTAGATTTTGCCGTTATAATAGCTGATGCCGCCGATATGATTGTTACCTCTGCGCGAGCATTCCTTAGGCAGAGGGTTTACACGGCTTTTTACTATTTCCATATCATCACAGGTGAACTTTGCAAGTCCTGTGAGATTGAGAGCAGCTATTGAACCGCTTGTATAATAATATTCGCCGTCGGTGGTGATGCCCTGACCCATAAGAAGAGCCTTTTCAAAAACAAAGGTGTCTGTGGACACAAGCTCGGCCGAACCAGTGCTCTGAGCCACGGGACTTGTAAGCAATGTGAGGATTAAAAGAGGGTAAGTAAGGATTGTCATAAGCTTTCTTATAATAAACATAAGCATTTCTCCTTGTTTCAAGTGATTTTATTTTAACATATCCTTGATAAAATAGCAATAAATGTTGAATTAAGGTTTTTGTTGTGATATAATTTTTTTACTATGAAAAAAGTTAACAACGAACAGATTTTAAAACAAATCGAAGGCGGACTTATTGTTTCCTGCCAGGCGTTGTCAACAGAGCCATTATATGACAGCTACATAATGAGCAAAATGGCTTATGCCGCATTCCTCGGCGGTGCTGTGGGAATAAGAGCAAATACTGTTGTTGACATTCTCGCCATCAGAGAAAGAGTCAGTCTTCCGATTATCGGCATTATCAAAGAGGAATATCCCGACAGCGACGTTTACATCACCCCCACAATGAAAGAGGTTGATGCACTCGTTGAAATCGGATGTGAAATTATTGCTCTTGATGCCACCAACAGAATAAGACCCGGCGGTGTTACTTTCAGCGATTTCTTTAAAGAAGTGAGAGCAAAATACCCCGACCAGCTCTTTATGGCAGACACCTCCTGCTTTGAGGAAGGTAAGCTCGCTCTTGAGCTGGGCTTTGACCTGCTCGGAACAACGATGAGCGGTTACACACCCTATACTAAGGGCACACCCCTCCCCGACTTCACACTTATGAAGCGCTACAAAGAGGAGCTTGGTGCAACGGTTATTGCCGAGGGCGGTATCTGGGCACCTGACGAATTGGTAAAGGCCTTCCAAAGCGGAGCACATGCCGCAGTTGTGGGCACATCCATTACAAGACCTATGGACATCACAAAGCGTTTTGTTAAAGCGTTGGAGGAAAGCAGATGAAAATTCTCGCTTTTGACATAGGCGGAACAGAAATCAAGTATGCCCTTTGCGACGAAAGCTTTAATCTCACCGAAAAAAAGTCAATTCCCACCAATGCCCATGAGGGCGGAAAGCGGATTATTGAGCGCGTGATTGAGATTATCAAAAGCTGTGACGGCATTGACCGTGTGGGAATTTCCACCGCAGGTCAGGTTGACGGCGTGAAAGGCGAAATTGTTTTTGCTACCGACACAATTCCCGGCTACACGGGGGTTAAAATCAAGGAGCTTGTTCAGAAAGAAACGGGCATCCCCACCGCAGTTGAAAACGATGTTAACTCTGCGGCTCTCGGCGAAGCAATTTTCGGCGCAGGAAGAGGAGAAAAATCATTCATCTGCCTTACCTACGGCACAGGCATCGGCGGAGCAATTTATCTTGACGGCAAGCTGTTTACGGGCAATTCATTTTCCGCAGGCGAATTCGGTCACATTGTGACACATCAGGGTGGAAGGAAATGCACCTGCGGCGGCGAAGGCTGTTATGAAGCCTATGCCTCAACAACCGCACTGGTAAACGACGTTAACGAAAAGCTCGGCCTGAGCCTCAACGGCAGAGAGATTTTCGAACGCTTTGATGACCCCGAAATCAAGGCAGTTATTGACCTGTGGATTGACGAAATCGTAACAGGACTCAAAAGCCTCGTTTATATTTTTAACCCCTCGCTGATTGTTGCAGGCGGCGGAATTATGAACGAAGAGTATATAACCAAAGAAATTAACGCAAGACTTCAGTCTCAGCTTATGAACAGCTTTAAAAAGCTCAGGGTTGTTAAAGCTCAGATGGGTAATGACGCCAACAAGCTGGGTGCTGCATATCTTGCAAGCAAATTATAAGGAGATGTTTATTTTGAAAGGTATTTTTACAGCACTTCTCACCCCCTTCAAAGAAGATTACACAATCAACGAATCAGCTCTTAAAAAGCTCGTTGAATTCAACCTTGAAAAAGGCATCAACGGCTTTTACGTTGGCGGAAGCACAGGCGAAAGCATGGTTATGACCAACGAGGAGCGCAAAGAGGTTTTCAGAATCGTTAAAGAAGCCGCAGGCGACAAAGTGCCCATGATTGCACATTGCGGTGCTATTTCAACAGATGCCGCCATTGATATGGCAAAAACAGCAGAAAGCCTCGGCTATAACGCCGTTTCTGCAGTTGCACCGTTTTATTATTCATTCCCCGCAGCCGCTATCAAGCAGTATTACACCGACATTGTTGACAGCGTTAACATTCCTATGGTGGTTTACAACTTCCCGGGCGGTAACGGTTTCACATTCACCGCTGACTATGCGGCTGAAATGTTCAAGGACAAGCGCTTCTGCGGAATCAAGCACACATCCGCTGACCTTTACACACTTCAGCAGTTCAAAGAAAAAATTGACGGTGTAACAGTTTTTAACGGCTTTGACGAAATGTGCCTGGGCGGCCTTTCAATGGGTGCAGACGGTGCAATCGGCAGCACATACAACTTTATGGGCGATAAGTTCCTTAAGATTTATGATGAGTTTAACAACGGTAACATCAAAAAAGCACAGGAAATCCAGAATGAAGCAAACGTTATTATTGCAGAGATGATTAAATACGGTGTTTTCCAGTGCGAAAAGGCTGTGCTTACTCATATGGGCATTGATATGGGTCCCTGCCGCAAGCCCTTCCTCCCCCTGAGCAAAGAGGGTTGGGATGCAATGAAAAAGGTTGCAGAATCTTTATAAGAGAGAGTGAACAATATGTTCAGCAAATTAACTGACAAATTTTATTTCGGCAACGGCGCAGGTGATTATTCAATTCCCCTTGTGCGCCTTGACGTTATGCCTGACAACACACCCGACGAGTTGAAATATCTGTACGAGCTTTCTACCGTTGACGACGGACTTGATTATATCGGCCACCCCGATGCGGTGCTTCTTAAAGACGGCAGTATTCTTGACGTTTATCCCTCAGGCCACGGCAAGGGCGCAATCAGAAGCAGACTAAGCTTTGACGGCGGTGTTACATACACGGGTGAAATCAAAAATCAGCCCAAATCCTGGGAAACCTCAAGAGAAACTCCCACTGTTTACAGGCTTGAATTTTCCGACGGCACTCCTGACAAAATCCTGCTCATTTCGGGCAACCCCGACTGGCACGACGGCAAGGGTTCAATCGGCGGATTTAACTTTTCCCTTTCTGATGACGAGGGCAAAAGCTGGAGCGAATTTGAGCTTTGCTTTTCCAAAAAAGACATAGTAACCGTTTTACCCATTGTTTCTATGGCTTCGCTTACAAGACTCAAGGAAAACGGAAAATTCGTTGACAAGTGGATGGCATTTTTCCACGACAGCAAATTTGTGAATTACAAAACCATTCTTTCATTCCCGAACGGTAAGCCTGTATGGAGCGTTCCCGAGCCTTATTTCAGCAATCACAGAAGCATTGAAAAGAAAGCAAAAATGTGTGAGGTCGAGGTTGTGCGTTCCGACTGCGGCAAGGGCGACGAGCTTTGCCTGATTGCAAGAAGCAACAACAAAAGATATAATTCACTTATTTCCTTCTCCCGCGATGAGGGTAAGACCTGGTCAAAGCCGAGGTTTGTCCCCTCCTCCCTCAACGGAGAAAGACACAAGGCGGACTACACCCCCGACGGACGTCTTTTTATCACCTTCCGTTCCATAGAGCGCAGTAAAGATAAAATCAAAGCCAGCTCTGAGGAAAAGATGAAAAACTGGTTCAGCGAAGGCTGGATTGCCTGGGTCGGCACTTACGACGACCTCAGAAACGGCAACGAGGGTCAATACAGAATTAAGCTTGCTCATACCTACCTCAAACATCAGAAAGCGCCCTCCCTTTCAGCCAATGCAGACACCGGCTATTGCGGAAACGTTGTTTTTGATGACGGTATGATTGTGACCTCCACCTACGGAAGCTTCGGCAAAAAGCTCCCCGACGGCAGCTATCAGACATACGTTGCATCAAAAAGATTAAAGCTTGAAGATGTGGATAAGTTGATATAAAATCAGCAGACGGTTTCAATGAAGCCGTCTGCTTGATTTTTATAAGAAATATTGTTTTACCGCCTGCTCAAATTTTCCTAAGAAAAGAAGCAACGCGGTATATCTGACGTGAAGTGCATTTTTGCCGCTGATTTTATGGTTTTTGCAATAAACGGAGCCTGCATTTCCAAATGCCATATCAAAGCATTTACGTTTAAAAAGTTTATTATCGGCAACACTTTGGAAATCCTTGATAACTATATCCGTTTGTTTTTTGGAGCGTGCGCAGGCAATTCTGACAAAATCCCACATAAGGCAGGCTGTAGCTGAGCCCAGCTTCGCTTTGGATTTGCTTCGTTTAACGAAATTTTCATAATCCTCCACAAGAGCCACGTGACGCTTGATGTAGTCACCCGGAACAGAGCTTGTCATAAGCGAATTTTCGTGGCGGAAATGATAGCAAAGAAACTCATTGGTATGGGTATACCTCTTACTGACGCTCCAAAACATAATATTAAAAAGAGCATCTTCTGAAAACACACGACGGAAATCACTGAAACGAATATCATATTTTCTTATCAACCCGGCATTATAAAGTGACATGCTTGCAGAGTATGGGGCTTGACCTTTTTCCATATAATCTGAAAAAAAGCTGCCACAGTCAAAATAATTCAAATCAAGTGAAATCGGGTCGTAAATTCTACCGTGCTTATCAAGATTATGATAATTGTTGCATGTGCACATATCTGCATCTTCCGCAAGAATCTGCTTCAATGTTTTTTCCACCATTTCGGGGGCAAAATAGTCATCGCTGTCACAAAAGCACAGATAATCACCTGTCATAATTTCAAGGCCTGCATTTCTGGCAGAACTTACTCCACCATTGGGCTTATGAATAACAGTTATTCTGCTGTCCTTTTGCGCATAGCTGTCGCAGATTTCAGCACTCCCATCAGTTGAGCCGTCATTTATGAGGATGATTTCAATGTTTGAAAAAGTCTGATTTATCATTGAAGAAATACATCTGTCAAGATACTCTTCCCTGTTATAAACGGGAATAATAATTGACACCTTATAATTTTCGAAATCCTTCATACAATCACTTCCTGACGGCTCATATCGCTTTTATTTTGCAACAGGGACGTTAATTTCAAGGTCGGTCAACGGGAAAGAGCAGCAGGGATGAATGCAACCGAACTTGTAGTCTGCAAGGCGGCGGTATTCAAGTGCCGCAGGCACGTAAACCTTGCCCGAAATAAGGTGTGAGTGGCAGAATCCGCATTCACCGCTTCTGCAACGGGCAGGCACAGATATTCCGTTCTTTTCAAGAGTCTGCATAACAGAATCTTCCGATTTGCCTCTCACAATATATGTTTTATCCTGAATTGTTACGGTAATTTTAACCGTTTCGGGAACGTCTGCGGGATAGTCCTCCTGAGTTCCGGGGTTGTGGAACTCGCCGAACATTTCGTGACGGATATATTTCTTTTCAAGGTTCAGCTTTTCAAGCTCCTTGTCAACAAAAGCATACATCTGCTGGGGGCCGCAGAGAAAAATTGAATATTCTTCATCAGCCGGAGCATATTTGCGTATAAGCTCAGCGGTGATAAAGCCTTTTTCCATTTCCTTGGGGCATCTGCCCTTCTGATTGCTGAGAACGTGAACGACCTTGATTTTGTCGCATTTTTCCTGAAGGGCATCAAGCTCCTCCTTGAAAAGGATATTTTTAGCATCTCTGCTGCCGTAAAGCAATGTGAGTTCAAAATCCTCATCACCGTCGGCTATGGCATTTGCCATTGAAACAAAGGGGGTTATGCCGCTGCCGCCTGCAAGACAGACAACCTTTTTGGCATCGCGGAGGGGCTGATATTCAAAGTTACCTGAGGGAGCTGACACTTCAACATCTCTGCCAACGGTCCATGTATCAAAAATAAACTTTGACATAAGACCGCCGTCAACCAACTTGATTGTAAGAACGTATCTACCTTCAAGAGAATCCTTGGGAGAGGACGAAATTGAATATGCTCTTGTGACGGGCATATCCTCAATTGTTTCAAAAACGGTAAGGTATTTGCCTGCGCCGAAATACGCAAGAGCTGTTGTGCCTCTGTCGGGATCGGGAACAAGAGTATAGCTTCTGCAATCCTCAGAGCGCTCAATAACCTCTGCGATTTTAAGATACTGGCGCTTCGGATGAAGGGCCTTGGCAAGTGCCATTGCATTGTCGCCAAACTGAGGAAGCTCAGCCTTTGCTGAGTCAAATCTTCCCTGACGTTCAGAGAGCATCGGGAAAAACTTTTTAGCTTTTAATGATTTAAGGTTTGCCATATTATTTGCCCCCCTTTACTTTTTTAACAACAATTCCGCCGGCTTTTTCACCGGTGTAGTATGCACAGCCGTAGCCGTCACCGCGCTCCTGAGTTGCGCCGCAGAAGAAGAAATTATCAAACGGCTGATCCTGCATATACTGAGCGGTTCTGGGAATCATGCTGTCCCACTTTTCGAGCATATAGCCGTAAGGTGTTCCCAACGGTGTGTTGAGGTAGCGTGCAAATGTGGGAGGAAGTGCAATTTCAATCTCTTCAATATATGGCTTAATGGAAATGTTGAGGGCTTTTTCGCAGGTTTCAATCATATCCTGCGCAACCTTGGTTTTGAACTTTTTATAATCCTGAGGTTTAATATCCTTCATAACATCGCCGAAGGTCATTGTTGTCAGGAAAAGCTGGCTGGTGCCTTCAGGTGTGCAGTCGGGTATAATCTCGTTAAGGCAGTTGATAATACAGTAACCGCTGAAATAATTCTGAGCAGCCTCATACTGCTTGTCGGAATCTGTATCGGGAGCAATGAATACAGAATAATCGGTAATTCCAAGCTCTTCCTTTGTTTTGTTCATACCGAGGTAAACAGTAGTAAGTGTGCAGGCAATCTTTCTCGCATTGAGCATTTTAAGCTGTTTTGCGGGAATGTCTTTTTTATCAAACAAATCTGCCCATACAGAGTTAGGTGATGAGTTGCAGATAAAGTATTTTCCGTAAACGGTTTTTTCGCCGTTAATTACAACCGCGGCAGGCTTGCCGTCGTTCATAATCACCTTTGTAACCTCGGAATTATACCATACATCGCCACCGTTTCTGCGGATAGAGTCATCAATGGCAAGGCTCATTTCGTGGCTTCTCAAGTGGGGAATACCTGTGCCGTTTTTAACATAGCTGTGAAGCATGGCAAGATAATAAAGGAAGTCAAGCTTTGAACCGGGTGAGCCTAAATAGCACCAATATGTATTGAAAATATCCTGAGCCTTTTTGGGCATACCAAGCGCATCAAGACCTTCATTCATAGTGTGAGAAACCATTCTCAAAATATCAGGGAAGTCTTTAAGACTGCCCACAAGCTTCTGCGGAGTTTCAAGATTGTCAAAAATCTTAAACATACGCTCCGACAAATCAAAGGCAGCCATACAGCTGTCATAAGAGCCGGGAACAATCTCTTCAAGCTTTTTGGCAAAGTTCTGAAAACCTACGGGCATACGGGCATCCATGGTAACAAGAACACCGTTTTCATTCACAAAAGCACCCTCGTCACCCTCTTTGGCAGGAACAACAAGGCGGAAGGTTGAATCGTGCGTGTACCAATCAACTTCACTGCCAAAGCGTTCAAACATTTCCTTATGTGTCTCTATGCCTGCAAGCTCGTGAAGCGACGGTTCAAACTCAAATCTTCCGCGGACAAAGGAAGAAGCAGAGCCGCCGGGGATATTGTGTCTTTCAAGAAGCAAGGTTGAAAGACCGGCCTTGGCGCAGGTTGCTGCAGCGGCAAGACCGCCGTTACCGGCACCGATAACAATTACGTCATATTGTTTCATTGATTACCCTCCGATTCAATATAAAAGATTAACATAATTATTGTATCAGTTTGATAAACCAATGTCAATAATGAATAAAAATTCGTAATTCGTAATTCCGGAATTATGTTTTCGGTTGTACTTTGTAGGGGTCGCGTTCTCGACGACCTTTTTGAAACATTTTTTCAATCCTCAGTCCTACGGACAGCTCCTTTGCCAAAGGAACTACGTGAGAGAATTCGGATATAAACGGTCGGGCGCTAAGACCCGACCTTACTTTACACTTCATCTTTATACTCAGTCAGTTGTAGAGATAATTCCTCCACATTATCATATAACCAATTAAGCATATTTCTAATCAGCTTGGCCAAAGGTTTATATCCTTCAGCCATATCGGTATATTCATCAGGACGATAATTGCACATACAATGCCAGAAGTAAAACATATACGGCATTGCTTTAATGTCATAATCGGTTAAGGGAAACCATTTCATAAATTGCTGAATATACTTTTTCAATCCTTCTGCATCAATTATTCCGTCAGTACAGAATTGACTTGAAAAAACAAACGATGTTATGACATCCAAGCATATAGGCAAGCAACAAGCTGAACTCCAATCAATAACTGAAATATCTTGGTCATTCACAATTATTTGTCCTATGTGGTAGTCACCGTGAGAATTTGTATATGTCAGTTTCTCAGTGTCAATACGAAATTTTGAAATTCTTTTCAGGTGTCGTATTTGCTCTTCCCATATTGGTATTGTTTCCAAATCGTTGCATTTCTTCGCGCGAACAAGCTCCCTTTTATATTCACGTATTTTTCTGCGAGCTGTTTTACTCCTGCAAAACTCTTTACCAAACCGTAACGGCAATTTACCATAATCCTTTAACAAAGAAGCTGACCGCCCAAGAAATTCAGCTGATTTTTCCATAACCCAATCAGGAGCAGTATTAAAAGAAATAGTTTCTCCCTCAATAAACTTTTGAACCGTAAACTGTGATTTATCGGTTTTTATAACATAATTCCCTCTTTTGCTTTTTAAAAACCTTGCCACATTCATCCCGTTATTATAAAGATACTCAGCAATCGAGCCCTCATTTTTTATGTTTTCCATACATAACGGCAAAACTTTAACTATGTATTTTCCTGTATCAGTGTTTATTAAATAAATTTCCGTTCCAAAATGTTTATCAAGGAGCTTGATGTCTGACACTTTTAAATTAAAATTACTCTCTATTATATATTTATTCACTGTTATTCCTCCGATTTTTTATTGGTTTTAATCTTAAAACAGGCGCAAAAATGCCGCAGAAAGCAACCCTTGTCAGTTGGTACTTTCTACGGCTTTTCAAAAAAAATAACACACCCTCAGGTGTGCTACAACCGAACGGTATAGTATTCACGAAAGGTTACTTAAAACGGCACAACAATACAGAGGCTATGCCCCGTGAATGATTGCACCTCATATTCAGTTAATGCTTGATTACCTCACAAAAAACTTTCATACCGTTTTCTCCTTTCGGAATCTGCTTTGCAGATTTATTTGACTGAATTGTAACATAAGCTATTTCATTTTTCAACATTAAATTTCATCGGTTCTTTTGAGATGCACCAAAAATTTCCGCACCTACACGGTTGATTGGTTCGTTTCGTAAGGGTTGACGACTCGGCGACCCGATTTGCAGGCACAAGGAAACGGTCGGGCGCTAAGACCCGACCTTGTATTTAATCTTTATATGATACCTTTCTGCCGGTTAGCTTTGAAATCCAGAATCTGGCGAAGCGGTGGGAGGATTTCATCAGAGTGCCGCGCCATTTTACATCAAATGCAGTTTTGTAACCGAAGGTATCCCCTTTTTCTTTGGCGGCCTTAACGTCCTTGAGGGTAATCATATCATACCAATGGACAACGCGGCTTGTATAGGTATTCGGTGTGTTCTCGTTCACCTCTAAAATTCTGTAGCCGTACTGTGAAGAAAAGGCATCGCCGTTATAGCGGGTGCTGAGTGAATTACAGATGTCAATGCCCTTGTGCTTTACGCCGAAAGCATTTATATGGTCGTGACCCGAAAAAATTGCAAGCACATCGCCTTTTTCAACCATTGCTTCAAACTGACCGTAGTTTTCATAGCCGCTGCAAGGTGTTTCGGTAAGGGTGCCGAAATTTACACCGTTGGGGTCAAACATATAATAATCGTCTTTGTTATACATATGGCTGTAGGAGAAAAAGCGTTTTTTGTCGCTCTTTTTCAGCGCATCATACACATCGGCAACAATCATATGCTGAAAAGCAAAGGAGTAAATCTTTTCTCCGTTTTGAGCCGTAAGCTCGTCTGAACGCTTTTTATACCATTCAACTTGGTCAGCAAGAACACAGCCGTAATGACCGTCTTTATCATAATCGTTGGAATCAAACACCCAAAGGTTGAATTTAAGTGTTGAGCCGTCTGAAGACAAAACAGGAATGTTGTACGTTCCGCAGCCTGAAAGCTCTTCCCCGTCATCAACGCTGATTGAGCAGGAATAAGTGTTGTAATAGGCCATCAGCTCTTCACGCGACATAGAGCCTACCTCTGAATCGTGATTACCGAAGGTTACGGCAACAGGGATTTTTCTTGCTTCAAACACGCTCATAAGCTTATCTATGTAGCCTTTGGTTTTGGCGGAGTCGTCACAGTTTTGAACATTGTCACCTGTGATGATTACAACATCGGGGTTTTCTCTGTCACAGGCGTTGGCAATAAGCCAGACAGATGCTTCTATATTATCATCTTCAAGGTGAGTATCGGTAACGTGCATCACCCTGAGCTTGCCGCCTTTATTAAATTTTATTGCTTTGGCGGTGGTTGAATTTGTCATTTGGTTTCCTCCGATAGGTATTTATTTCCAGTTAAAGGGTCTGAGCATAAAGTCGATTTCGCTCTTGTCGGGGATTGTTCCGAAGGATGAAACTCTGTCCATTCCGTGAGCCTCAAAGGCATCATAAAGGTCTTCATTGGCTTTGAGTCTGAAAGGATTGAGGAAACAGTATTCCCCAAGGAACTGATTGGCTTTGAAATATTCCCAGCTGAGGTTATCAACCTCAATATTAAAGCGCTGTTCGTCTGTTACATCGGCTTTGAGTGCCTTTTTCCAGAGAATATCGAGCTTTGCAATGTTAACAGGTGAAAAATAGCCCGACTGATAATGCCAGTCAAAGTCAAAGGCGTGAGCCGTTGCTTTCATCCCTGCGGTCTGAATGTCGATAATTTCCTTGATATGGGGTGCGGCTTCTTCGCCGTAATATGCTTTGAGGAAGTCGTTCATATGATACTCAACATCACAGTCAACATCCCATTGAAGTTTGCAGAGAAGATAGTTTCTCAAATCGTTAAATGCGGCATAATGACCGTCACCGCAGTTATAGACATAGCCTGTGATGCCGATATCGTGCATATATTTCATTGTGGATTGCAGGGTCTCAAAATTAGAATGGAACTGAGCTGTGTTAAGGAAGTTGATTGTGTAGTCATAGATATAAGTTCTGTCGGCAAGCTGAACCCAGGTTTTGAAATCCTGAGCGATATAAGGCTCATTTTCACCGAAGAGGTTCATAAACTCTTCGTGTCCGTCAATAGAACCGCACTCGGTGAGAGGGTGGCTTCGGCAAGCTCGGTGAAGCTCACAAAGAACGGGAACAACATTGCTGTTACATTTAAGAGTTAAATCCGTCGGAGGTCTGTCTGTTTCACCGTAGGCATAAAAAGTATAGGTGAATTCGGGGAATTCATCGTCAAGAGCATCTGCAAAGCTGTTGGTAAAAATAATTGTAGGCGCACTGATACTGCCGTATTTTTCATACGAAGCTTCACAAGCGGAGCAATGGCAATAGTTAGAATTGTCCTTTTGTCCGATGTGAATGTGGTCAGCTGTTTCGCGTTCACACTCGCGCATTGCCTTGCGTGCATTTTCTATTGCAATGGGCAGAACCTCGGGGTGAGAAAGGCACACGTGGTCGGTTGTGCGGCTTCCGTCAGGGTTCATTGCAAAATATTCGGGGTGCTCACTGAAAAGCGAATCGGGAACGAGAACATCGAGAGTAACATCCCACAAAACATAGTTGAGCGCACCGCCGTACTCTTCTGCTTCACGCCAGAAGGATACATTCATTTTTGTGCGCGCACGGTAGGCATCGCTTGTGCCTGCGGTGTCGTTTCTGCGGATCGCGAACGAGGGCTCAACGGTGCGGTTGAGGTTTTTGTCAACGGCCACATCATCATTTTCGGGGACGACCTCAAGAGTTGGGGTAAACCAACGGACACCGAAATATTCTTCAAGAAGAGTGTAAACACCGTAGAGGGTTCCCCTGCTGTCTTCACCGACGATAAAAAGTCGGTTGCCGTCAGCACAGAGGGTAAAACCGTCCTCACCGATTGAATCGGCATCAATTGCGGTAACGCCTTGAGAAAGCAACGTGTCACCGAGAATAATAGCCTTGTCATCAGCTTCAAGCTGATTTTCGGTTACAATGCTTAACTCGGCACCGCTGATTTTTTTGATGTAGGTCTGCAGCTCGTCGGCGGCGGTGAGAATACATTTGTCGGGGTTTTCGGCTGTTGCAATAACAAAATCTGTTTCACCGTTTTCCACAATATACATAGGGGTATTGATCTGAGGGGCAACATAGTCGTTGCCGCCGTAGTCGATGTTTGTGTTAACGGGAATAATTCCCGCAACCACAAGAAGAATTTCAATAAGAGATATAAACGCTTTTATGTATGCCATAAGTTACCTCCCGTTATACATTTCAAACACAAGCTCGCCGCCAGCCATAAGCTGTTGGTGAGTGATGTAGCATCCGTCAAGAGAAGCTCCGTTGAGAGTTACACTCTTAACATAAACATTCTTTTTGCCCTGGTTGTTTGCAGTCACCTTGAGTGTTTTGCCGTTGGCAAGGGCAATTTCTGCGCTTTCCACATTAGGAGAGCCGATCCAATATTTGTCACTGCCCGCAAGCGGATAAAAGCCCATTGCAGAGAAGACATACCAGGAGCTGACCGTTCCGCCGTCATCATTGCCGTCAAGGCCGTTGATGTCTGAGCTGAAGCGGTTATCAAGAGTCCAGCGCACCCATTTCTGAGTGAGGTCTTTTCTGCCTGCATCGGCAAAAAGATATGGTGTGTGAATATCGTGCTGATTGCCGATCCAGAAGCCGCTGCCGGGGTCGATACCTGCTCTTCTCAAAGATGCGTCCTTCATAAACCTGTCAAGCTCTTTGACGAAGTATTCCTTGCTTTCAAAGAGGTCAATCATTCCGTCAATGTCGTGAATCGCACTCCAGCGCCATTGTCTTGCACTGCCTTCACAATAAGGGGCGGCAAACTTAACGGGAAGCACCGCATCATAGAAGGAAGTGATGTAGGGACTGAAATTCCAGATAAACTCACCGTCGGAATTTCTTGCCTGAAAATACTGGGTTTCGGGGTTGAAGACATTTTTGTAATACATTGATTTTTCGTAATACTTCTGTGCATCCTCCGTTTTGCCCAAGGCTTCGGCAAGAGTGGCTATCGCGGCATCCTCCCAGGAGTATTCGATTGTTCTTGCAACTGACTCATCACCGTTTGAAATGTCGTTGGGGATGTAGCCGTACTGATTGTATTCATCGACCCAGCTTCTGCCGTCTTTGGTAACTCTGCCGTCTGAGGAAAGCTTCATACTTTCAAGGGCATATTCAACATCAAAATCGGTGTAGCCTTTGAGATAGCTTTCGGTGATTACAATATTGGTGGGGCTTCCCTGCATTGACTCTGTGTAGCCTGCGCCCATAGGCCAACGGGGAAGAACACCGTAGCCCTGCTTTGCCATTTCAACAAGGCTCTTGAGGCAGTCTGACTGCACATCGGGTGCAATAAGAGTATAAAGAGAGTGAACGTTTCGGCAGGTGTCCCATATGGACATATCCGTGCGGTAGGTGTAACCGTCGGCGGTGTGCACCTGCTTGTCAAAGCCGAGATATTCGCCGTTTACGTCGGTAAAATCAGAGGGCATAATCATACTGTGATAAAGCCCTGTATAGAAAACCGTTTTAATCTCATCGTCAGCGTCTATTTTAATTGAAGAAAGGCGGTTATCCCATTCATTGAGGGCGGCTTTCTGCACGTCATCAAAATTAACGCCGCCTGCTTCTTCTTTGAGGTTGAGCTTTGCGTTTTCAACGCTGACACAGCTCACGGCAAGCTTCAGTTCAACGGTATCATCTTCAATTGAGCCAAAGTTGAGGTCAATGCCTGTTTTGTCTTCTTCATTCACAATTTCATAAGAAGCAATTGCTTCATCGGCTGTGGCGGCAAAATAAACGGGAAGTCCGTCATATCTGTCGGAGAATGAGCCGTGGAGAACGCATCCGCCGGTAATCATACCTGTGGTTTCATCGTAGCTGACAAAAGCATCAGAGGTCCAGCGGGTGGGGATGATGCTGCCTGCATCAATGTAAAGGCGTGAATCCTTGGAATCATTAAAGGTGTAGCGGTGAATACCTGTGTGGGCTGTGGCTGTCATTTCTGCAAGACAGTCGATAGTCTGCAGATACACGGCATAATAACCGGGCACGGCAGTTTCATTCTGATGAGAATAAGGCAATGCCTTTGCATCTTTTTTGCCTATTGCGGGAGTTACTCTGAACATACCGTAATCAACGGCGCCTGTGCCTGAAAGACGTGAATGGCTGAAGCCCAGAATATGACGCTGATCATAATAATAGCCTGAGCGGTTAAGATTGATGATAAACGCACCGCCCATGAAGGATGTGTCGGGGCCGAGCTTCACAAGGCCGAAGGGCACACTTGCCGCAGGGCTCAGCATTCCGCAAGCCCAGGGAATTCCGCCTGTGCCGATAAAGGGGTCAACGTACTGCGTGTACTCCCCTGTTTCAGGCTCGGGCATTTCAACAGGCTTTAACACAATTCCGTTAAAAAGGCCTGCAAAAGCCGTTTCAATTACAACGATTACGGAAACAATGATTCTTAAAATTGCCATAGCGTAACCACCTTTTATTTTTCTTATTTCAACTATACCCCATTAAAGCGTAAAAGTCAAATAAAAAAAGTCGCAAACCGATTGTTCGGGATGCGACTTCTTATTGTTTGGGTTTATTTTAATATTACATATCCGCAGACGGGAAGTTTTATTTTTCCGCTGACGGTTTCACCTGAAGCTACGTTGAGATATTCTTTATCAAGGTTAATTTCACTTTCACCGTCGGCAAAGTTCATTGCAAAAATCAATTCTCCGCGTTTTCTCACGGTTACGCCCTCACCCGCTTCAATGGCCGTGTCGGGAGTTACGCCTGCATCGGCAATAAGCTTTTTGGCAAACTCATCAGCAAAATTGCCGTCGTTTCGGAATGCAATGTAATATGCCTTGCCGTTGCCGTAGCTGTTTTCTGTTACGGCAGGAGTTGATTTGTAGAAATCCTTTTCATATTCGCCGAGAACGGTTGCCCCGTTGGAATGAAGCAAATCACAGACCTTTACAACATCATAGCTTTTGCCGTTATAGACTGCGGAGTTTTTCATACCTTCAGGAAGAGAGTCAGTCTCTTCACACCAAATTCCGAAAACATCTTTAAGCTCGTTGGCAGGGAAACCGCCGAGGTAGCAAAGGTCATCCTTGTCCACAAGACAGGAAAGGTACGTGGTTACGAAGCTACCGCCGTTTTTAACGTAGGACTCAATTCTTTCAATCGTGCCGTCCTTGAGCATATAAAGAAACGGCGCGATTACGAGCTTATATTTTGAAAAATCGTCGTCCATTGCAATAACATCAACGCTGATACCCTTATCCCTGAAGGGCTTATACCATTTGATGCACTCATAAAAATAATCGCGGTGGTCGTTGTTATAGCCGCAAAAATATTTGACCGCCCAGCTATTCTGCCAGTCAGCAACAACGGCGACCTGACTGTTGCTCTCCTCCCCCACAACTTCGCTGAGCTTTTCAAGAACTTCGCCAAGGTGAGAAACCTCTTTAAAAACACGCGTGTTTTCGTGGCCGCAATGGTCAACTACCGCACCGTGATATTTTTCGTGTCCGCCGCGGCTTTTGCGCCATTGGAAATACTGCACGCTGTCGGCACCGTGAGCAACTGCCTGAATGGAAGAAAGCTCCTGTCTGCCGGGTCGGGGAAGCTTATTGACATTGTGCCAGTTAACAAGAGACGGTGTACTTTCCATCATAAAGAAAGGCTTACCGCCGCCCATTGAACGGAAAGCATCGTGAACGAAGGCCGTATCGCAGGCCTCCTGCAGATTGTTGCCCTTATCCCACGCGGGGTAATTATCCCAGGATACAAGGTCGAGCTTTTTGGCAAAGGCCTGATAATCAATGCCGTCATAAAGCTTCATAAAATTGGTGGTAATGGGTATATCGGGAGTTATTTCACGAAGCGGTGCAATTTCATTTTCAAAAAACGAAATGTGGCTGTCGCTGACAAATCTTCTCCACGCAAGCTTCATTGCGGAAACATGGTTTTCACCGCGGAATTTGGGTGAATTGATTTGTGACCAGTCGGTTACCTGATGACTCCAGAAGCCGTTCCACCACTTAAAATTGAGTTCATCAAGGCTGTTGTGATATTCAACCTTCAGCCAGTTACGAAAAGCCTCCTGACAAAGGTCGCAATGACATTCACCGCAATATTCATTGGATATGTGCCACATTTTGACCGCAGGATGGTTTTTGTATCTTTGGGCAAGGAGACGGTTGATGTTGCGCACCTTTTCTCTGTAAACAGGAGAAGTAAGACAATGATTATGGCGAACACCGTATTCGTTGCGGACACCTGTTTCTTCAACGCGAAGCACCTCGGGGTATTTTTGGCTCAACCACACAGGCCGTGCACCTGAGGGGGTGGCAAGAATAACTTCCTTGCCGTTTTGGTGGAGCTTGTCAAGAATTGTGTCGAGAAATTCAAAGTTGTATACACCCTCTTCGGGTTCAAGCATAGCCCAAGAAAAAATACCCACAGTGGCGCTGTTGACGTGAGCAAGATTCATAAGGCGCATATCCTCATCCCAGATTTCGGGGGTATCGATCCACTGGTCGGGATTATAATCTCCGCCGTGGATTATATGGTTAAAAAAAGACTTTTTCATACTAAATCTCCTTTATGCAGACTTCCTTTTGATTATATTACATTTACGCACAAGGTTTCAAGTGACAAAAGAAAAAAGGCAGGAAAGCCTGCCTTTTTGTTAAAGAACAACGGACACAAGAAGAACAATAACCGCAAAAGCACCTACAAAGGGAAGAAGAATCGGAGCTACGGGAAGCACAAGAAGTGAGCCGATAACACCTGCGGCAACCTTAATGAGCACCGTGCTTTCTGCTTCGGAAACGTTCTGCCAGCTGAAATGAATGTCACTTCCGTCAACAAAGAACGAGTCAACACCCATACCGTCTTTTGTCTGGCTGAGAGTAAGGCCGCATTCTGCAAATCCGTCTGCCACAAGAGCCGCCATTTCAGTATCCTTAAAGGTGATTCTTCCTGTAAGACGAAGTTCATCGGCAGGCTCAACATTTCTCAGGTGACCGTTTTTAAAGCCGGTACACCACCAGTAATAATCATAGGCTCTGGTAAATTCACGTTTCCAGTTGCCCTGCATATCCTCGTGCCAGAGGGTCATTTCCATTTTGAGCCAATCCTCTTCCTCGGGGCAATTAAACATTGTCCACGCGTCAATACCGTCCTTTGAATGAGGTCTGTTGTAGATGCCTATTTCACCGCCGTAGAAAACAAGGCCGTACTGACCCTTCCACATCTGAAGCATCCAGTCCTTATCTTCATAGGTGAAGAAAACGCGAACATAGTCATATTCAAGAAGAAGATACGGTGAAACGAAATCATAAATCTTGCCAAAGCCGAAGTTATGCTGCCAGGCCTCTTTGTCGTTGGTGTAGTAGAAGTCATCAACATAGCTGTACTGATAGCTGAGCACCTGATAATCTTCAAGAATGTTTTTAAGAAGTGAGTTGTTTTTGGTAACGTTTATTGCAAACTCACCTGTGAGAACCTCACCGTCAACCTCTGCCCTTGCAAAAATCACGGCCTTGCCCACATTGATGCCCTTTACGACACCGTCAGAGTCAACAGTTGCAATGCTGTCATCGGAAGATGACCAGATAATCTGAGGCTGAACCTCCACGTTGGTTACGGTGGCTGTCATCTGAATTTTTCTTCTCCTTGCAACAGAAAGATGGTCACTCTGCATCACAAGAACGTGACCCTCGCTCTGTGCCTGATA
>JAGBHX010000118.1 GCA_017935265.1 Clostridia bacterium
AGAAAACCGAAAATTTCATAAGCCAATGAAATAACCTCTGCGTCTGCAGCAGGTGCGGCTGTGCCGAAGCATTCCACACCGAACTGGTGAAACTCACGTAGCCTGCCTGCCTGAGGCTTTTCATAGCGGTAGCAGGAGGTAAGGTAGCAAACCTTCTGAGGCAGAGGCTCATTATAAAGGCTGTGCTCAAGGAACGCTCTTGCCGCACCTGCTGTGCCCTCTGGGCGAAGAGTAATTGAACGCTCACCCTTGTCGAGGAAGGTATACATCTCTTTCTGAACAACGTCTGTTGTGTCACCCACAGAGCGAGTAAAAAGCTCTGTATGCTCAAAAACAGGTGTTCTTATTTCTTTGAAGCCGAATTCATCGGCAATTTCAAGCAAAGTGTTTTCCAAAAAACGATTATTATGGCTCTGTGAGGGCAACACATCCTGTGTGCCTCTGGGAGCCTTAGTGATAAGTGCCATAAATAAATTCTCCCGAATTATTCTGCTCTGTTGTAGTAGAGCCTGATTTTTGTTTCTTCTTCGCCAAGGATAACGCTGTATTCCTCAAACTTAACAGGCATATTGTCGCACTGGGTGATTATTTCATCAGCGGAGGTAAGTCTGTAATTGGTCTTAGTATCATTTTCGCCGAAAAACCATTGGGTTTTGCTCAGGTCGGAAATGATGTAGTAAGAATCAAGGTAATACTTCGTGCCCTGGGAATTAAGAAAAAGATAGCTCAGAGCAATTTTCTGGTCCTTGGTTTTTGTTATATAAATCACGCCGTCGTCAAAGGCAACGTGGCCGATGTCTTCCTCAATGGAATAGGAAGCACCGATGCTGTCTTCAAGGCATTCACGCATAGTGCCGAAGCCCTCCCCCGCTCTGCCGGCAGGTGCGCCGAAATCTCTTGTGAGAAAGAGCGAGAGAAAAATGACAATGCAAACGCCTATTGCGACAAGCGTTTTGCCGAGAGTGTTCATAAGAAACCCTCCTGATAATTATTTGTTTTTGGGGTTAACAATATCGCGCCAGTCAAGGTCGCCTCGGTCAAGAGAGTGAACGAGAGCCTCAGCTGTGGCAATGTTGGTGGCAACGGGAACGTTGTGAACATCGCAAAGACGAAGGAGATTGTTAATCTTGGGCTCCTGCTCCTTTGGATTGAGGGGGTCACCGAAAAGCAAAAGCATATCAATTTCGTTGCAGGCAACGAGAGCACCAATCTGCTGGTCACCGCCCTGAACACCACTTAAAAAGCATGTGATTTCAAGGCCTGTTGCTTCGCTTACGATTTTTCCTGTTGTTCCTGTTGCAAAAATCTTGTGTCTTGAAAGAATACCGCAGTATGCAATGCAAAACTGTGTCATAAGCTCTTTTTTAGCGTCGTGCGCAATAATTGCAATGTTCATTTATCAACCCTCCTGTGGTGATTGTGTTTCCTGATTTTCAGTTTCCTGCGATTCGGGCTGTTCTTCACCCTCCTGCGCCTCCTCCTCTTTCTGGGCGGTGGTGAGAGTAACCAGCTTTTCGCCGCTTGTTACCTTCATTACTCTGACACCCTTTGAGGGACGGGCAAAGGTGCTGATTGAATCAGCCGCAATTCTGATTATAATTCCGTCTGATGCGATGAGAATAACATCGTCTGCTTCATCAACATCAGCCACAACGGCAATATCGCCGTAGGTTTCGGTGTGGTAGTTGATAAGACCCTTACCGCCTCTGGACTGAAGACGGTAATTGTCAAAGGAGCTTCGGCGTCCGTAGCCTGTTTCACTGACGGTGAGAAGTGTCTTGCTTTCGTCAACAACACACATACCCACAACCTCGTCGCCCTCCTTGAGCTCAATGGCTTTAACACCGCGGGCAGTACGGCCGATGGGCCTTGCATCATTTTCATCAAAGCAAATGGACATACCCTTTCTTGTGGCAACAAGAAGGTTGTTGCTTCCGTCGGTAACTCTTACCCATGCAAGCTCGTCATCATCGTCAAGATTGATTGCAATAAGTCCTGACTTTCTGACGTTTCTGTAAAGCTCAAGGGCAGAACGCTTGATGATACCCTTGCGTGTAACCATACAAAGGAACTTGCCTTCATCATCCTGCGGAAGCTTAATCATAGCCGAAATCTTTTCGTCATTTTCAAGAGGAAGAACGTTAACTATGTTGATACCCCTTGAGTTTCTTGAAGCTTCGGGCACTTCGTAGCCCTTGAGGCGGTAAAGCTTGCCCTTGGTGGTGAAGAAAGCAATAACATCGTGAGTTGAGGCATTGAACATTGTCTGAACATAGTCCTCTTCTCGTCTGGTAAGGCCCTTGATGCCCTTACCGCCGCGGTTCTGCTTCTGATAAGTGTCGGCAGGCATACGCTTAATGTAGCCGAAGTTGGTGAGGGTGAAAACACAGTCCTCTTCGGGAATAAGGTCTTCAATGTCAACCTCGCCGCTGACGTTCATAATTTCTGTTCTGCGCTCGTCAGCAAATTTATCTTTAATTTCAAGAGCTTCAAGCTTGATAATTTCAAGCACCTTTGAGTGATTTGCAAGAATTTCAAGGAACTCTGCAATCTTCTTTTTAAGCTCTGCCAGCTCGTCTTCAATCTTAATTCTTTCAAGGCCTGTCAACTGACCGAGACGCATCTGTACGATTGCCTGAGCCTGAACGTCGTCAAGACCGAAGCGGGTCATCAATGCTTCTTTACCTTCCGGGATACTCTTGGATTTGCGGAGAATTTCAATAACCTCGTCAATAAAATCAAGAGCTGTAAGAAGACCCTCTAAAAGGTGAGCTCTTTCCTGAGCCTTTTTAAGATCAAACTCCGTACGGCGACGGATTACACTGCACTGGAAGTCGATATACTGCTGGAGAACTTCCTTGAGCGTGAGAATTTTAGGCTCACCGTTAACAATGGCAAGCATAATAACACCGAAGGTTGTCTGCATCTGGGTGTAGGAATAAAGCTGATTGAGAACAACCTGGGGGTTGGCGTCGCGCTTTAAGTCAATGGAAATGTGCATTCCGTGACGTGAAGAATAGTCGTTGACGTCGGAAATGCCTTCAATTCTCTTATCCTTAACCAAATCGGCAATAGATTCAATCAAACGGGCCTTGTTGACGCCGTAGGGAATTTCAGTAACCTGAATTTCAAATCTGCCGTTTTTCTTTTCAACAATTTCTGCTCTGGCTCTGACGGTGATTTTGCCGCGGCCTGTGCCGTAAGCGGCGCGGATACCTGCTCTGCCCATAACAATGCCGTTGGTGGGGAAGTCAGGTCCCTTGATGTGCTCCATAATCTCGTCAAGAGTTGCATCGGGGTTATCAATAACACAGCACATACCGTCAATAACCTCACCCATATTGTGGGGAGGAATGTTGGTTGCCATACCAACTGCGATACCTGTTGAGCCGTTAACCAAAAGGTTGGGGAACTTTGTGGGAAGAACTGTAGGTTCTTTAAGACGGTCATCGTAGTTAGGGGCAAAATCAACTGTGTTTTTGTCAATATCGGTGAGCATTTTAAGTGAAATCTTGCTCATTCTCGACTCTGTGTAACGGTAAGCAGCGGGTGGGTCGCCGTCGATTGAACCGAAGTTACCGTGACCGTCAACGAGAGTGTATCTCATTGAGAAGGACTGGGCAAGTCTTACCATTGCATCATAAACAGATGCGTCACCGTGGGGGTGGTATCTACCGAGAACGGAACCTACGGTATCGGCACACTTACGGTATGCCTTTTCGGGGGTAAGTCCGTTTTCGTACATTGTGTAAAGTATTCTTCTGTGAACGGGTTTAAGTCCGTCTCTTACGTCGGGAAGTGCACGGGACACGATAACCGACATTGAATAGTCCAGGAATGACTTTCTCATTTCGCTGTCAATGTCAACATTGACAATCTTTGAGTTGAGAAGATGTTCCGGAAAATCACTGCGCTGTGCTTCTTGTTTCTTGCTCAAAATAAGTCACTCCTTTCTTATACGTCAAGATTCTGAACGTATTTAGCGTTCTTTTCAATGAAATCACGTCTGGGTTCAACCTTGTCACCCATAAGGATTGAGAAGGTTTCATCAGCCTTCATAGCGTCTTCAAGAGTTACGCGAAGCATAATTCTTGTCTGGGGGTCCATGGTGGTTTCCCAAAGCTGCTCGGGGTCCATTTCACCAAGACCTTTGTAACGCTGGATGTCACAGCTGCCGCCCAATTCCTCAATACAACGGTCTCTTTCTTCGTCAGAGAAGGCATAGAAAAATTTCTTGCCCTTGCTGACCTTAAAGAGAGGCGGCTGTGCGATATAGATATGACCCTCGTCAATGAGAGGTCTCATATAGCGGAAGAAGAATGTCAGAAGCAATGTTCTGATATGAGCACCGTCAACGTCAGCATCGGCCATGATAACAACCTTGTTGTAGCGAAGCTTTGAAATGTCAAAATCTTCACCGATGCCTGTGCCGAGAGCCATAACAACGGGGCTTAATTTATCATTGCCGATAACCTTGTCCAATCGTGACTTTTCAACGTTGAGCATCTTACCCCAAAGAGGAAGAATTGCCTGATAATGTCTGTCACGTCCGTCCTTGGCTGAGCCGCCTGCAGAGTCACCCTCTACGATGTAAATTTCGGTATGCTCTGCGCTTTTTTCGGTGCAGTCGGCAAGCTTACCGGGAAGAGAGTTGCTTTCAAGGGCTGATTTTCTTCTTGCAAGGTCGCGGGCCTTTCTTGCGGCTTCTCTTGCTCTTGAAGCATCGAGAGCCTTTGTAAAAATAGCCTTGGCAACCGAGGGATTTTCTTCAAAGTATGTCATCAGCTTTTCATAAACTGTTGAGTAAACAAGACCTGTGATGTCTGTGTTGCCGAGCTTACCCTTTGTCTGACCCTCAAACTGAGCCTCTGTGAGCTTAACGCTGATAACCGCGGTGAGACCTTCACGGACGTCATCGCCCGAAAGCTTTTTGTCACCGTCTTTTAAAATGCCGTACTTTTTGCCGTAGTCGTTGAATACTCTCGTAAGGGCGTTTTTGAAGCCTGTTTCGTGAGTACCGCCGTCAATGGTGTTAACATTGTTGGCAAAAGAAAGCATTGTTTCGTTATATCCGTCGTTATACATCATTGCAATTTCTGCATAACGGTCTTTTATAGAAGCCGAAAAATGAATTGGCGGCTCGTGAAGAGGCGTGAGACCTCTTGAATTGTTAATATACTCTACGAAGCTTGAAAGACCGCCCTCGTAGCAATAAACCTGCTCAACGATGTTTTCGGGGTCGCGGCTGTCGGTGAGTGTGATTGAAAGGCCTGCATTGAGGAAGGCCGACTCACGAAGACGGCGCTGAAGCACCTCAAAATCGTAAACGGTGGTTTCGGTGAACACCTCGGGGTCTGCCTTAAAGCGGATAAGTGTTCCGCATTCGTCGGTGTCGCCGATGATTGTCAGGTCGTTAACAGCGTTACCTCTTGCAAAGCGCTGAGCCCAGACATGGCCTTCTCTTGAAACCTCAACCTCCATCCATTCCGAAAGAGCGTTAACAACAGAAGAACCAACGCCGTGAAGACCGCCCGAAACCTTGTAGCCGCTGCCGCCGAACTTACCGCCTGCGTGGAGAACAGTGAGAACAACGGTAACTGTGGGAAGACCCATTTTCTCGTTCATGCCAACGGGAATACCGCGTCCGTTGTCGCGGACGCTGATTACGTTGTCGGGGAGAATTTCAACTTCAATGTGAGTACAGAAGCCTGCGAGAGCTTCGTCAATGGAGTTGTCCACAATTTCATACACAAGGTGGTGAAGTCCGCGGGGGCCTGTTGAACCGATATACATACCGGGGCGCTTGCGGACAGCCTCAAGACCCTCAAGAACCTGAATCTGGTCGGCACCGTATTCTTCGGTAACCACAGTTTCAATCTCCTCGTCGGCAAGGTTTTCAATAAGCTTCTCTTCGGGAGCTTCTTCAACCTCTTGAACGGGCTGTGTCAATTCAATATCTTTTTCTGTGTTTTCCAAGTCTGTTCCCTCCGTTACTGACCGAGCTGGCCGGGCATCATTCTCTGTCGTTTCTGCTTCTTGGGTTTGTATTTCGGCGGATTTTCAAGCTTTGCTCTCAGTGATTTTGAGCGTCTTAACTGCTTGCTGACCTCAACCACGGAAAGAGTCATATCCTCCATATAGTCAACGCAGTTGGCAAGAAGCTGTTCCTCCTGAGCCATGCTTCCGAGAATTGTAACAACAATAACGCTCTGAACCTCGTTTGTGCCGTCGTTATAAATCTCATTAAGGCAGTTGAAAAGCTTGCGCATTTTTGTGGGGTCATTCTGTCTGATTGTGTCTTCAATAAATTTGTTGCCGTGGTTTATGAAGAAATCCTCAGGCAAAAACTCGCCGTATCTTTCAACATTTGCTTTGTAAGCATCCTTAACCTCGGGATACATATGAGCAATTCTGTTGCCGAGAGTGTTTGAGTCAAAGTAAGCGTTGCCGTTTTTGGCCGCTGTTTTGGAAACGGGGTTGGGCATTCTTGACTGCTGCTTTTTCTGAGCGTTTTTGGAATATGTTTTTTCAATTGTTTCGTTAAATTCGTTAGCCATTGAGCGAAGATCTCTGTCGCTGAGCTCTTCATTTTCAAAAAGGCTTGTGGAAGCCTGAGCGTAATCCTCTTCAACGGCGTCCTTATACTCGGAAGCGGCGCATTTCAAATAAACCTTGCCGTCAACCACTTCGATTTTAAATGAGCCTTTTTCACCTGTGAAAGCGGCTGTGTATTTGCCGTTGGCAACACTTACGGGAACCTCGCCCTTTTCTGTGCCTGCGGGAACAACCACTGCGAAGCCGAGATTGTCGGCGGTGGCTGTCATATTTTTAATAATCTGACCTAAAGCCTCTTTGATTTCCATTTTGCCTACTCCTTGAAATAAAAATATATACCTTGTTATTATAACATATAATAGTCAATTTGTCACCATTTTTTGCAATATTTTTCACTTAAATTTTAGGCAAATTTCATTGACTTTAAGCGGTTTTTCACTCGTTTTTGAAAATTTTTTGATTTAATTCGGTATTAAACCCGCAGATACGGAAAAAATGATAAAAAGGAGTGATAAAAATGAAAAAATTATATATTGCCGCCATCGGCGCAACCATGGCATTATCCCTGCTTTTTGCCGCCTGCGGAGCAAAGGATAATATGCCAAACACAACTACTTCAACCACATCAAGAACAACATCAACCACAGCTACAACCTCTTCAACAACCTCAACAACACTCACCACAAATATGCTTGAGGAAGGCGTTTCCGACGCATCAAGCAAGCTTTCCGAGGCAGGCAGCGACATTAAATCAGAGCTTAACAAAATGCCCTGAAAAAGCAAAAAGCCGTGGGACACCCCACGGCAAAATTTTGTTTTTATCAAGGGAATACACCCTCTTTTGTAATTTTGACATTCACCTGCTCATCACCCGAATAAGCTTCAACACAATCAAAACCGTCCAAAACATCCCTTACAACGGTTATGTTATAGCTATCGCTGACAATAAAATCCCCTTGGGGCAGTTCAATGTTCAGTTCCGTTATTCCGAAAAAGTTGCTTTTGCCCGAAAGCTTCAATTCTGCACCTTCAGCAATCCAGCCTTTGGTGTAAATAATTGCAACATCTGCGCGCTCATTGTAATCCGCAAAAACGGTATATTCCTCGTCTTGCTCACATTCCGTCACCCACTCATATGCAGGGTTGTATACGTACATAAGCTCGTCAACCGTATAGTTCTGCTTTTTAAAAAAGTCAATGGAAGAACTCGGAAAAATCACCGCGCAAATCTGACAAACGCACACAACCAAAGGCAAAAGCACATAAAGGGCAATAGCTCCTTTCAGCGGTGCTTTGCTCTGTTGAGCAACAGTTTCTTTTTGCAAACCGGTCAAATCAGCCGAACACACAGGGCAGAAATCCCAGCCTGTTTTTATCTCACAACCGCAGGCAGGACACTTGCTGTTCTTGCCGTCTTTCTTTCCGGTGATGTATATAATGAGCCCCAATAAGCTGAGCAAAGAGAGCCATACCCATTTGCCCGCTTTCATTCCCCTGCTTTGCGCGTCTTTAAAAATATAAATTGCTGTCACAATGGATGAAATCTGCCACAAAAGAGTAGCAAAAACAACCAACACCAACAATCCGTGCAAAACGAAAAAAGATAAAAAAGCCATATTATTCCTCCCTCAAACAGCCTTCTCCTTGAGGAGAAGGGGGACCGCTTGCGGTGGATGAGGTGTTAATTTAACACCTGCTTTGACACCTCATCAGTCACTTCGTGACAGCTTCTCCTCGAGGAGAAGCCTAAATCAATTCAGCCAAACGAAAAGCGCTATATGCACTGCGATAAAAACCAACATTGCAACAACAGAAGCCACTGTGCCGGCCTTCACAAGAGCCTTAACTGAAGGCTTTTCTTCGGGTCTCACTTCTTCAAGCTTTACTTTGCATTCAGGGCAAACCTCACAGCCTTCAGGTGTTTTTGCAAAGCACTTAGGGCAAACCTCCTGCAATCTTTTGCGCCTTGCCGCAAGGAATGCATTCACCCCGACAAAGCGGAAAAGAAGGCACATAACCACCCACAAAAAGGTGTTCATTCTGTATTCTTTTGCACGACGGTATATCAATATGCTTAACACAATCGGCACAACCGCATACAGCAAATATAAAAAGCAAGCTATCCAAGAAATCACCATCAACGGCAAGGTAACAAGTAAGCTTACAAGCATCGCACCCATATATTATCCCTCCTACGAAGAAATTGCAAAAAATGAGAACAACGTCACACCAATGGAAATAATTGCACAAATGATGATAAAAGCCTTGGGTATCAGCTTCATTTTAGGTCGTACTTCTTCCAACCTTGAATTGCATTCGGGGCAAAATTCACTGCCCTCGGGTGTCCCTGCAAAGCACACAGGGCAGACATCCTGAAATTGACTTCGCCTTGCATAAAGAAATGCACACAATCCCACAAAATTAAAAACAACCCCCACAATCACCCATAGCTTGGTATTCATTCTGTATTGCTTGGATTTGCGGTATATGTATATTCCGATTACGCTCACCATAACCGCATACCAGAAATACATAAAAACGGTTGTTATTATCGACACGAGCATTGTGAACACAAATATCCCCCCTTTAGCTCAATAATATCACTTTACCCTATAAAAAACAAGCAACCGAAGTTTACATCCCCGAAAAAGAGTGTAAACTTCGGTTAGAATTTTAATTATTCTGCCAATACATCAATATCAGCAACGGTCTCGCAAACCACTATTTCTTTTTCATTGTCGCCCCATACCTTGTAGCAATCGTCTTCATAATATTTCACATGATCAACGCTTACCGTTTTGAAATAAGTGATGTTATGTGCTGTGGGGTCGGAATTTTCATCAGGCAGCTTCAAATGAATTTCTATTCTGATAGAATCTATGCCTATCTCTTCATATTCTAGGGCTTCTTCCGCACCTACTCTGCCTTTAATATACACCAACTCGCCCACAGAATTATAATTGTGCAAAACAAAAATATCATTGTCTTGGTCTTGGTTGCATTCTTCAATCCATTGTGCAATTTCGGGGCTTTTGGCTTCAACCGTTTCCATTGAAATGGTTGTTGAAGTCAGGTAATAGTCTCTCATTTCAAACTGACTGATTTTACCCAGAATTACAAAATTCATAAT
>JAGBHX010000119.1 GCA_017935265.1 Clostridia bacterium
AGAGAAAACAACCGTCAATGACTCAAAGGGGATGTGTCCTTCTTTTATGTCACCAGATTCAAGGCGGAAATCAGGGATGCTGCTGTTGCAAGCTTCAAATACCATATATACAGATACGTTTGAGATTTCAAGCTTTTCGGGTTTGTATTCCGTTGTTTCATTATTTACGGCAACAAAACCTGATTCATCAATCGAATAGGAAGCGGCTGACAATGATGCGTTTTCTGCTTTGTTTAAGACACTTCCGGTATCCTTATAATCAAGCGTTATTGCCGCAGAGAAGCTTCCGCTTGCAATTGTTTTTTGTTCGCCGTTTTCTTTAATCAAAACCAAGTCTTTCAGCGTGATGTCAATTGATTCGGGTATTGCTGTTTCGCTGCCGACAGTTATGAAAAAATCGGCTGAAAGAGTTTTGGAGTCGGTTTGAGAAAGGTCAACCGATGACACAACGTTTGCTTCCGAGCCGTCAGGCATTATAAATGACTGCGAATTAAAAACAAAAATATCCGCATCGTTTTTGCTGAATTCGGTTTCACCGGTTGCTTTGATTTCAAGATATATTGCAACGTTATGCCTATCGCCCATAATGCCGCTGCAGATAACGTCAATTTCATCGGAGTTATCATCAAAAATAACGTTTTTTTCAGAATAAAGTGAATCTGTGAACTTACTGTCACCAAGAAACCAACGGTTGACCCATTCAGTAAAAGTATCCGATGATGCAAATGCAGGAATGGTTGCTGCGATAACCGCAAAAGCTGCAGCAGCTGCAATTATCGGTCTGAAGGAAACAAACTTTGTTTTCTTATCGCAGGCGATTTGTTCAAAAAGAGAGTTTTTCCATTCTTCGGGGGTATTTACATTAAAATTCTTCATTAGTCAAAGCTCCTTTCAAAAGTTCCTTGCCCCGTTTTAAACGAGATTTAACTGTGTTTTCTTTTGCAGAAAGGATAACTGAAATTTCGCTTATTGAATAGCCTTCAAAGTAAAATAAGATTATTGGCTGAGAATACTTTGACGGAAGACTTCTGACAAGACGGATGAGGTCTTTGTCAAAATCTTCATTGTATGTAATGCTCAATTCGTCAATATCAAAATGACTGCGGTGGAACAGCTTTTTTCGTATATCACGACACTCGTTAAGCGCAACCGTTACCAGCCATTTGTTCATTTCGTTTTCGGGCAAACTCCAAAGATTTTTTTCTTTGAATAGCTTGAGAAAAACATTCTGCCAAGCGTCCTCGGCATCTGCACGGTTCTCGAGATTCATAAAGCATATGCGTGTTACCGTGTCGGCGTGCTTTTCAACAAGCGCTTCAAACTCATCCTTCATTTCATCAGCTCCTTTCAATGAACGGTTTTTGTCCGTTCAACCATAAGAACGATTCAAAACTTTGAAAAGTTGCATTTGATGCAAAAAAATTTCAATACATTATAACATATCAGAGATTTTTGCAGAAAACAGTGAAATTTTTTGTAAATCAGTCTTGACAAACCGCATTTTAAGGTGTATCATACAAACATCACTTTAGCACGTAAAAGCTTTAAAGCTTTAAAGATTTAAAGGAGCGATACAAGATGGATAAATTGCCTATCTGGATAACGATTGGTGTATACATTATTATTATGGCAATCATCGGAATTACGCAGGGCAAAAAAGCTCACAGTATTGCCGACCTTACGGTAGGCGGACGTAATGCAGGTGCGTGGCTTTCAGCTCTTTCCTACGGTACGGCTTATTTCTCGGCAGTTATGTTTGTCGGCTATGCAGGCGGAACAGGCAAGGGCTTCGGTCTTTGGGGTGTTCTTGCCGGTATCGGCAATGCCGTTTTCGGCTCTTGGCTTGCCTGGAAAGTTCTTGCCAGAAGAACGAGAGACGTTTCGGCAAGACTCAAAATCAAAACAATGCCTCAGCTTCTTGATACAAGATATTCAAGCTCTGCAATGCGTCTTTTCGCTTGCGTTATAATTTTTGTTTTCCTTATTCCCTATTCGGCATCCGTTTATAAAGGTCTTGCATCGGTTGCGGATATTCTTCTCGGCATCAAAGTTGAATACTGTATGATCATCATTGCTGTTGTTGCGGCGCTGATGCTTGTTTTCGGCGGATATCTTGTTCAGGCAAGGGCTGATTTCTTCCAGGGTATCGTAATGATGTTCGGCGTTGCGCTTCTTATTATCTGCGTTATTCGCTGTGACGCTGTCGGCGGCGTTCAAGGTCTTATGGAATATACAAAGACCGAAGGAGTTCAGCTCAGCAGAACAAACGGACTTCCTAAGCTCAATGCCGACCAGTGGATTTCGCTCTGGGCAACCGTTCTTATGACAAGCTTCGGCACTTGGGGTCTGCCTCAGATGGTTACAAAGTATTTCGGCATCAAAGACGACAAGCAGGCAAAGAAGGGTATCACAATCTCAACGTTCTTTGCTCTTCTTGTTGCAGGCGGCGGATACTTCATCGGCTCGCTCTGCTACAGATTCTTTGATTGGGAAACACTTAATAATCCTGCAGCAGAAGGCTTTATCAACCAGGACTACATAGTTCCCAGAATGCTTGAAGCAGCAAACATTCCTTCGGTTCTTCTCGGTATCGTGCTTATGCTTCTCATTGCAGCGTCGGTTTCAACTCTCTGCTCGGTTACTCTTACCGCAAGCTCAACCCTCACAATAGATTTTATCAAGCATTTCAAGAAAGATATGGATGAGAAAAAATCATCATTTACAATTAAGGTTTTATGTGTTATATTTGTTATCAGCTCTTATGTCATAGCGAATTCAGACACACCGATTCTTGATATGATGAGCTATTCCTGGGGCATTATCTCAGGCTCCTTCCTTGCACCTTACGTTCTCTCTCTTTTCTGGAAGAAGATGAACACCAAGGGAGCATGGGCGGGAATCCTCGGCGGCTTCATTATTGCGATTGTGCCTGCCGCCGCAAAGATTATGACAAGCTTCACAGCAAACGAAGCTGTTGTTAAGCTTGCAGGCAAAGGACCTCTGTTTGCTTGTGTCGCTATGGCTGCTTCAATTGCGCTTTGCACTGCTGTCAGCGCAGTTACAAAGTCAACGAACGAAAAAGAAACAGAGTTCTTCTATACCGGTGAGGTTACACAAGAATAATATATATTTCTGTAAACGGATTGCTTCAAAAAGCTTTCCGTTTACGGTTGTTTATAAGAATAAAAGAAAAGGATTGAATTTTTAAAATGCCTATCACAAAATTCCTCGAAAGAAACGCAGAGCTCTACAAAGATGACGTGAGCCTTGTTGAAATCAACCCCGAGATTCAGGAAAAAAACCGCGTTACCTGGCGTGAGTATTCCCTTATTGAACAGGGTTCAAAGGGCGACGGCAGAAGCGAAATCACTTGGGAAGAATTCAATAAAAAAGCAAACCGTTTTGCAAACTTTCTTCTCTCAAGAGGTATCAAAAAGGGTGACAGAGTTGCAATTCTTCTGATGAACTGCATCGAATATCTGCCCATTTATTTCGGTATTCTCAAAACAGGTGCTCTTGCTGTACCGCTCAATTACCGCTATACAGCCGAAGAAATCAAATATTGCCTTAAGCTTTCGGAAAGCGACGTTATTGTTTTCGGTCCTGAGTTCACAGGTCGTATGGAGCAGATTTCAGACAGAATTCCCAAGGTAAAGCTTCGCCTTTATCTCGGTGAGGACTGCCCCACGTTTGCTGAAAGCTATAATAAGCTTGTTACATACTGCACTTCAAAGAATCCCGATATTGAGCTTACCGATGACGACCATGCAGCAATCTATTTCTCATCGGGCACAACAGGTTTCCCCAAAGCAATTCTTCACGCTCACAAGGCTCTGGTTCATTCCTGCCTTGTTGAACAGAATCACCATTCGCAGACAAAGGATGACGTTTTCCTTTGCATTCCTCCGCTTTATCATACAGGCGCAAAAATGCACTGGTTCGGCAGCCTTCTTGTGGGCGGCAAAACCGTTCTTCTCAAGGGTGCAAAGCCTGACAGAATCATCAAAACCGTTTCGCAGGAAAAATGTTCAATCGTTTGGCTTCTTGTTCCGTGGGCGCAGGATATTCTTGACGCAATTGAAAGAGGCGATATTGAGCTTGATCGCTATAATCTTGACCAGTGGAGACTTATGCATATCGGTGCACAGCCCGTTCCGCCCAGTCTTATCAAAAGATGGCTTAAGATTTTCCCGAACCATCAGTATGATACCAACTACGGTCTGAGTGAATCCATCGGTCCCGGCTGCGTTCACCTTGGAGTTGAAAACGTTCATAAGGTTGGCGCAATCGGCAAAGCAGGCTACGGCTGGGAAACAAAAATCATTGATGAAAACGGCAACGAGGTTGCAAAGGGTGACGTTGGTGAACTTGCAGTCAAGGGTCCCGGCGTAATGCTCTGCTATTTCAATGATGATAAAGCAACAAGCGAAACCATCCACGGCGATTGGCTTTATACCGGCGATATGGCTCAGGAGGATGAGGACGGCTTCATCTATCTTGTTGATCGTAAGAAAGACGTTATTATTTCGGGCGGTGAAAACCTCTATCCCGTTCAGATTGAAGATTTCCTCCGCAAGCACGAAGCTATCAAGGACGTTGCCGTTATCGGTCTTCCCGACGCAAGACTCGGCGAAATTGCCGCAGCTGTCATTGAGCTTAAAGAGGATTGCAAGGCTGACGAGGAAGATATCAACGATTTCTGCCGCGACCTTCCCAGATATAAGCGTCCGCATAAGCTGATTTTTGCCGAGGTACCTCGTAACCCCACGGGCAAAATCGAAAAACCGAAGCTTCGCAAGATTTACTGCGGCGAAAGCCTTGTTGCAACACAGGTTGAGATGAATGTTAACAAGCAGTAAATTTTTGACGAAAAAAACAAGATTTTTTCTTGTAATTTCGATTATATAATATTATAATTAAAGATAATTTTCTTTTCAGGATTAGGAGGACTACAGTTGAAA
>JAGBHX010000120.1 GCA_017935265.1 Clostridia bacterium
AAGTCAATGGCAATTCTGCCCATGGGGATAAGATCAATAGGTCTTGAAGAATCAAATTCTATGTAGCTCATAATGTCCTCCGTAATTATTCAATAACGATACCTCTTGCTTCTCTCTGTTCAGCAAGCTCTTTTGTAATTTTATCTTTCTTTGCGCCTACAAGGTCATAAAAGAAAATGGGAATTGCGCAAAGGATAAGGCTCACACCGGGAACGATGGTGATGAGAGCAAACATTGCAAATTCCTGACCGCCTGTGAGGTTGATTGTTGCGGCACCTGATGCATCATACATTGAGTTAACATCAATGCTTACTATCATATACATAGCAATAATCATAACGGTTGAAAGTGCGTTGCCGAGTTTGTTAACAAATGACTGACAGGCTGAGCCGAGGGCTGTGTTTCTGTGGCCTGTTTCCCATTCCATATAGTCAAGGCTGTCGCAAACCATAGCGTAAATAACAACATTGAGAACGCCGAGAGGAATAGAAGAAATAATCATTGTGGGGATGCACAGAAAAAGGTTCTTTGTTGTCCAGCCGATAAGGCAGGTCAAAAAGCTTGCAACAGCACCGCCGAGACAGGAATAAAGCACAAGCTGTTTGTAGTTGAATTTTTTGTAAAGGAAAGGAATTGCAATCATTGTGCCGAACATACCGACAGCGGCGCAAACCTGAATTACAAGAGCAACGGTTGATACGTTTTTCTGGAAGTCATCATTGATTGTGAAGCCTGCATATCTTGCAACGTGAGGTGCGGCGGCCTGAAGCATATAACGTCCGAAGGAAAGTGTGCCTGAAAGAACAACGAGCATAAGGGGCTTGCAGTGGAAAATACGGTAAAGGTTGCCCTTTTCGCCCTTTGCTTTTTTGGTGGCGTTGGGAAGATTGATTCTTTCTTTAACCGAGAAAGAAGACATTGCAAAAAGGAGAATACCCACAACTGTGCAGGAAATTGCCATAATTGCATATTTCTTTTCGTCAGCTTCTGCGTCGGAATAACCCATACCTTTGAGCACGGGACCCATAATCATAGGAAGAACGGTAACAATACCTGTGGAAATACCGCCGAATGTACGGGCAAGAGAAATCAGTTTGCCTCGTTCCTCGGGATTGGGAGTCATAATATTGGGAAGGCTCCAGAAAGGAACGTCACTTGCAGTATAAATCATGCCCCACAAAACGTAAACGATAGCTGTGTAAATCATCAAAGGCATATCCACAAGGTCGGGCTTTGTGAACATCATAATTGTGAGTGCGGCAATGGGAACAACTGTCCAGATAGGATAGGGCTTCATTCTGCCGTGCTTTGTTTTGTGGCGGTCAACAACCATACCCATCATCGGGTCGTTAATTGCATCCCACACACGGGCAAGAAGCATAAGCAAAAGCACAAACATAGGTGCAAGGCGCAGAACGTTTACATAATAGTCAGTTACATAGCTTGACATACAGCTGTAAATAAGGTTCTGACCCAATGCAGCGATTGTGAAAATTCTGAATTCTTTTTTGGGGATTACAAAACCTTGGTTTAAGGTTTTCGGACTTTTGGTTTTAGCCATAAAAGCACTCTCCTGTCTGATATAATTTGACTCATATATTTTAACATATTGTTATATTTTGTTCAACAGAAATTTGCATATTTTACATAAAAATACACACCAAAAAAACAAAAACCGTATCAAAACATTCCGTTCAGATACAGCTTTCATTTTCACTAATATATTTTTCTATTTCCTCAATTAACTCGTGTGGCGAAATTTCAAGAGTGTTTGCTATTCTCCACACAGTTTCAAGATTAGGATGCTTGTCTCCGTTTTCTATCATTGACAAATGACTTCTTGCCAATCCGGTTAAACCACTCATAACCTCCTGCGACATATTCTTTGACAATCTTAATTTTCGTATAACTATGCCAACAGCATCATTGTTAAATTCTATCATATCAACACATCCTTGCAAAAATTCTAATATTATTTTTGCTCTTTTTTGTCTGCGATAGTAGACAAAAGCTGATTTGCGTGATATAATGGCTTAAAATATGTTTCATACATATTTAAAATTGGAGGAGGTTTAAAAATGCCTTATATTGTAATTAACGTAATGGGTCGAGTAAGCAGCACAGGAAACGGAAGCTTTTATGTTGACGGCTGTCCGTACTACCATGTTAAAAACGGATTAGTTATTCGTGTGTCCGAGGGTTCTCACAGCATCAAATATCGCACGTCCCTCAAAAACACAGAAAGCACCGCTTCAACATATTTCGACACAAACACAGTAATGATTGCAAATATCATTGACGAAGACTTTTCAGCCCCCGATTTCAGAACACATATTGCCACAGAGAGT
>JAGBHX010000121.1 GCA_017935265.1 Clostridia bacterium
CATCTGTATTCTCCTAACATAAACAATGTATATATATTAAACTTTCAGATGTAATCTGTCAATAATTTATTGCACAGTAATTACATAATTTACCCACGCACCGTCATTTGTGAAGGCGATTGCAACAAGAGTTTCATTATTTATAAACTGCATATCGGAATAAACGCTGTCACAAGCGTATTGCTTAACCTTGCCGTCGGGGATAACAACGGCAAGTGCCTGACTTTCACCGTTTAACATTGCAACCGCAATCTTTGAGCCGTCGGCATTTGCGCAGAAGTCTGTAACGCCTTCATCAAGCTTTTTGCCCTCAACGGTTTTGCCTGTCAGAAGACTTGTGAATCTTTCTTCCTGCAGATCATATACCCAGTCGCCGCTGAAAATGAAATTTTTCATATCGCCCTTGAACGAAGCAATCTCTTTTTCCTCAGCAATAAATTCAACACTCTTAAAGCCGTTGTCAGTCTTTTTAATGTAAATCAAGGCACCGTTTTCCGCTTCGCGAAGATATGTGCCCCACATTCCCTTAACCTCCGGCTTGTTAAGGCTTTCGTTAAGGTCGTACACGTCAAAAACATCGGTTCCTTCGTTATAAAGCCTGCCCGAAATCATACCCGCCTTTTTGGAAACGGAGGCAAGATAGCTGTCGGTAAGCATTGACCAACGCTCGGACTGTCTGCCTGTTTTGTCGGCGGTGCGGTCACGCTGAGCAGTTACGGGTGAGCAGCTTTTGGTGTCCATATCCACCTTAAAAGCTTCGGTGTAAAGCTTGTCGGCCAAATAAGCCTCGTCAGAGTTTGTGCTGATGAGAAGAAGCTTACCGTCTATGCCGTAAACCACAGGAGCATCAACAAGCTTTGCAAAAGCGTAGGAATAAAGGTTGACCTTAGCATCGGAATTTTCGGTGGTAAAAAGTCCGTAGCCGAGCGTTTTGCCCTCAACCTCAATGTAATAAACGGTTATGGGCACTTTGTAATATGTAAGTGACGGCTTGAGCTCAACCGTGTTGACCTCACCCGAATATGCCGAAAGCATATTGTTGCCGAATTCATAAAACTCAACCGTTCCGTCAGGCTTCAAACAATAAAAAATGTTATCAAAATCAGACTGAACAAGAGGATATTCCGTCACAAGTGACTGAGGTGTTACGTTTTCCACACTTTCGCCCCTATAAGAGCTGTCTGTACCCGCAAAGTAACTCAGTCCCAGCGCAGCGGCTGAAACAATAAATGCAACACATAAAACTGCAATCCATACTTTTTGCGCAGTTTTCATACTGACTACCTCACTTTATAACAAGCTCAACCGGGCAATGGTCTGAGCCGTAGATTTCAGAATGGATGGCGGCAGAAACAAGCCTGTCTTTTAAAGAATCCGACACAAGGAAATAATCTATGCGCCAGCCTGCGTTCCTTTCTCTTGCCCCGAAGCGGTATGACCACCAGGAATATGCTCCCTCAAGGTCGGGGTTGAAAAAGCGGAAGGTGTCAATAAGGCCTGCAGAAAGAAGCTCGTTAAACTTGCCCCTTTCCTCCTGTGAATAGCCTGCGTTGCCCTCGTTGGCCTTGGGATTTTTCAGGTCAATGGGGTTGTGCGCAACGTTCAGATCTCCGCAGATTATCACGGGCTTGTCCTTTTGCAAAAGAGAAACCTTTTCTCTGAAAGCATCCTCCCATTTGCAACGGTGGTCAATGCGCTTGAGCCCGTCCTGGGCGTTGGGCACATACACCGTGATAAAATAATAATCGGGAAATTCAAGGGTGAGCATTCTGCCCTCGGTGTCAAGCTCGGCAACACCGATGCCCTCGGTTACACTCAACGGCTCTTCTTTTGAAAAAACCGCCGTTCCCGAATAGCCCTTTTTCTCGGCATAGCTCCAATATTGATAGTATCCGTCAAGCTCCAGAGTGAGCTGACCCTGCTGAAGCTTTGTTTCCTGCAGGCAAAAGATATCAGCATCCAGAGCTTTGAAAGCATCCGTAAAGCCTTTGCCGATACAGGCTCTTATTCCGTTTACGTTCCAGGATATAAACTTTGGCATAATACACCTCTGTTAAACATAATCGCACGGAGTTATTATAGCATACCTTGGCAAAAATGCAAATAGGTTGACAGTCAAATTTGTAAATGATATTATATTTTTCAGGAGGCGAAGACAATGAAAACAAAAATTTTTTCAATTTTTCTTGCTGTTATAATTCTTATTTGCACCATACCCTTTGCAAATGCCCAAGAAAGCTCCCCCGCTCTCTACACGGTTTACGGTGACGGAATGCTTTTGCAGCAAAATAAAACCTCATTCATCGCAGGCAAAGGCGCTCAGGGCGACGTGGTTTCGCTCACCCTCGCTGACGGTGAAGATGTTATCTTCCGAAGCGAAGCAACCGTAGGCGCAGACGGTGAATTTTCCGTTGCCGTTGATGCCCCTGCAGGCGGCTTCAAGGAATATAAGATTACTCTTTATGTAAACGGCGCAGAGTTCCGCACGCTTAATAATATTGTTTTTGGTGAGCTGTGGCTTGCAAACGGACAGAGCAATATGCAATATCCACTTGCTCAGTCAAAATACGGTCAGGATATGTATGCAAACAATCAGAAAGCTGACAAATGGCTTCGCGTGCTGTATGTTCCCGGTATTCCCGAATACAAAGGCTCCGCTGAGCTGGTTCCTGCGCAGCCGCAGAGGAATATCCCCGGCGCTTGCTGGCTTGACGGCGAAAACCCCGCTATTTACGGTATAAGCGCCGTTGCCTATTTCTTTGCAGAAAAATTGACAAAAAGCATTGATATGCCCGTAGGCATCATCAATGTTCCCCTTGGCGGAACAACCATCGCCACCTGGCTTTCAAGAGAAGCTATTGACAGCAATGCAACGGTTAAAAATGCTCTTGCTTCACGCGATACATATATTGAAAAAAGCGATTGGAACGAGGCCGAATGTGACGTTTATCACGATATGACCGCAAACTACAATTTAAAAATGGAAGGCATTAAGGATTTTGCAATTTCGGGTATGATCTGGTATCAGGGCGAAAGTGATATTATGCTCGGCTGGACAGATGAAGAATACAAAGCTGCATTTGACCTTTTGCAAAAAACCTACACTGAGCTTTTTAATTATCAGGGCGGATTTTTGCCTGTGATTTGCACTCAGCTCGCTTCATATTACTACGACAATGATAACACGGTATTTCTGAACAGAAACCTTGCTTTCACTGAAATGCAAAAGGATGAAGCTGATTCAAGAGCTGTTGTTTCAATCTATGACATTCCTCTTACATATATCCCCGGGGTAGGCTCAATACACCCCGAATGCAAAAAAGAAATCGGTGAAAGAATGGCATTTGCCGCCGAGGGTCTTGTTTATAATCAGCGCAGCACTTACACAACCGCCACAGTTAAGTCAACGGAAGTTAAAGATTCAAGCCTTTATGTTACTCTTGAAAACATAGGTGACGGCTTAAAAGCAAAGGGAAGCGTTCTTACCGGCTTCGCTGTTTGCGGTGATGACGGAATCTATGTTCAGGCAAATGCTGAAATCGTATCATCTGATACAGTAAAGGTCTGGAATGACGATGTCAAAAAACCTGTTTCAGCAAGCTACGCATATTACACCAACAACGGCAATGCTAACCTTTACACCACCGAAAACGGTGAGCTCGCCTTGCCTGTGAACATATTTGTGACCGATGAAGCCGTAGGCACTCATTACTGGATTGATAAGCCCTGGGCAAACTGTAGCACCCACGAAATATGGCACATCCAGGGTGACACCTACAGCGGAAATTACCCCACATGGGAAGGCAAAAAAGCCGACATTTCATTTAGCAATGACGGCCTCAACATCAAAAAAGCCTCAGCCCTGAGCAAATTTTCCGCAAATCCGGTGTTGACCTATAAAGACGGAATTGTAACCGAGAGCTTTTACGACGTTGACTGTGACTACTCCGATTACGGTACAATGAGCTTTTATGTAAAAAACAATTCAGAAGCCGACGTCACCCTCAGAGGTGTGCGATATTATGTTAACGACGTAACCTGGTATGCCCCTGCTGTTGACAGCACAAAAACACCGCAGGCAGTTATTCCCGCCGACGGACAGTGGCACAAAATCACCCTTGACCTCAACAGAAGTTACCTCAACGGCAACGAGGGC
>JAGBHX010000122.1 GCA_017935265.1 Clostridia bacterium
CTGCTTCTGCTCTCGCAGGTGTTCTCACCGACCCCAGAGAGCTTGGCGATGCCGCTGAAATTGAAATGCCCGATGAATTTATCATCAATGACAATATGATTACAATGCCCGCTTCCGTTGAAGAAGCTGACAGCGTTGAGGTGCTTTACGGCCCCAACATTAAGCCCTTCCCCACAACAAAGCCTCTTCCCGAAGAGATTTGTGCAAAGGCAGTGCTCAAGGTTGGCGACAACATCACAACCGACCATATTATGCCTGCAGGCGCAAAGATTCTCCCCTACCGTTCAAACATCCCTTACCTTTCAAACTTCTGCTTCAAGCAGTGTGACGAAAAGTTTGCAGAGCATTGTAAGGAAGCCGGTGAAGGCATCATCATCGGCGGCAGCAACTACGGTCAGGGCTCATCACGTGAGCATGCCGCACTTGTTCCTCTTTATCTCGGAATCAAGGCTGTTATCACAAAGAGCTTTGCAAGAATTCACTGTGCAAACCTTGTTAACGCAGGTATCATCCCCTTCACATTCAAAAACAGTGAGGATTATGACAAAATCAGCGTAAACGACGAGCTTTGCCTCCCTGAAATCAGAGACGTTATTTCAAACGGCAAAACCGCTGTTCTTAAAAACAAAACAACAGGCGAAGAATATGAGCTTGATTATCAGCTTTCAGAGCGTCAGGTTCAGATTATTCTTGCAGGCGGTCTTCTTGACTACACCCGTGAAAATTCATAAAGGAGAATTACTATGACTGAAGCACAGATTAAAAATGCAGTAGAAAAATTTGAAGCTCTCGTCAGAGAACAGAGCGACCGTTCAGACGCTATCAAGGCTCAGGGCGACTTTGTTGATTATGAAAAGCTTGACAAAATCATCATCGGCGTTTGCGGCGGTGACGGTATCGGCCCCATCATCACAAAAGAAAGCGCAAGAGTGCTTGAATATATGCTCGCAGACAAGGTTGAAGCAGGTAAGGTTGAGTTCAAGGTAATTGACGGACTTACCATTGAAAACCGCGTTGCCGCTAACAAGGCTATCCCCGACGATGTTATGGCTGAGCTCAAGACTTGCCACGTTATTCTCAAGGGACCCACAACAACTCCCCAGGCAGGCGATCCCTGGCCCAACATTGAAAGCGCAAACGTTGCAATGAGAAAGGCTCTTGACCTTTTTGCAAACCTTCGTCCCGTTAAGGTTCCTGAGGAAGGCATTGACTGGACCTTCTTCCGTGAAAACACAGAGGGTGCGTATGCAGTTGGCTCAAAGGGCGTTAACGTTACAGACGACCTTGCAGTTGACTTTGTTGTTACCACAACAGAGGGCTGTGAAAGAATTGCAAAATTGGCTTATGACTATGCAAGAAGAAACAAGAAGGAAAGAGTTTCTATCATCACAAAGGCCAACATCATTAAAACAACTGACGGTAAATTCCTCAATCTTTGCAAAAACATCGGTAAGGATTACCCCGAAATCATCACAGACGAATGGTACATTGACATCACAACTGCCAAGCTTATTGACAAAAAGCGCCGCACAGATTTCAAGGTGTTCATTCTTCCCAACCTTTACGGTGACATCATCACAGACGAAGCCGCTTAATTCCAGGGCGGCGTAGGCACAGCAGGCAGCGCAAACATCGGCAAAAAGTACGCTATGTTTGAAGCTATCCACGGCTCAGCACCCAGAATGATGAGAGAGGGCCGCGGTCAGTATGCTGACCCCTGCTCAATGCTCAGAGCTTCTGTTATGCTCCTTTCACACATCGGTGAGCAGGAAAAGGCAGACCTGCTTGAAAGAGCTCTTGACATCTGCATGTATGAAGAGAAGAAGTATCAGATTACAGGCCGTGACACAGGTTGCACCTGCAGTGAGTTCGGTGACTACGTTATGGACACCGTTCGCAAGCTTTGTGAATAAGCAGGTTTATTAAAACATAAGGAAGGTAACTTATGCCAAATAAAGCAGACAACATTTCGATGTCGGTTATCAAAAGACTCCCTCGCTACTACCGCTTTTTGGGTAATCTCAAAAAGAACGGCGTTGTGAGAATTTCTTCAAAAGAGCTGTCATCAAAAATGGGCTTCACAGCATCGCAAATCCGTCAGGATCTCAACTGCTTCGGCGGTTTCGGTCAGCAGGGTTACGGTTACAACGTGGAGCAGTTATATAATGAAATAGGCACAATCCTCGGCGTAAACAACGGCAACAAAGCTATAATCATCGGTATGGGCAATCTCGGCAAGGCTATGGCTTCACATATGAAGTTTGCAAAAAGCGGCTTCAACATTATCGGTCTGTTTGACAGCGACAAATCTCTTATGGGTGAAGCTGTCAACGGTATGGAAATCAGCCATATGAGCTCTTTGGGTGAATTCTGCAAAGAAAACTCCCCCACGGTTGCAGTGCTCTGCATTCCCGAAGCCGCCGCTGAAGACATCGTCAGAGAGCTGGTAAGCCTCGGTGTCAACAATTTCTGGAATTTCAGCCACTATGACGTTGCGGCTAATTTTCCGGGAACCGTTAGCGAAAACGTGCACCTCAACGACAGCCTTATGACCCTCAATTATCAGATGATGAATAAATCATGATAAAATCAAAACAGTCGCTTCGGCGGCTGTTTTTTGTTTGTGATATTGTTAAAAATTTGTCATTTTGCTGTAAAAAAGGAAGTTTTTTTAGCTATTTTTCAACATCAGAAATATTGAAAACCCAAATTCTTTGTGATATTATAAAGTCGGAGGTAATCCGCAAATAACAATCAAAAGGGGGAATTATATGATTGAGTTTTTTCAGAATAATCTCTGGATAATGTGGATGATTGCCGCAGGAGGCTTCCTTGTGATTGAAGCTCTGACCGTTGGTCTTGTTTCAATCTGGTTTGTTCCCGGGGCAATAATCGCCGCCATACTTTCGGTGTGGGTCAAAAACTTTTACATTCAGCTTGCGGTTTTCCTTGTGATTTCGGGAATTACAATGTTCCTGAGCAAAAAGTTTTTTAAGAAAACCAAATCAGAAAAGCTTGCTGAATCAAACGACCTGCTCATCGGCAAAACAGCGCTTGCCAAAACCGATATTTCCGCAACAGACGGAAAGGTTATTGTTGGTGATGTTTACTGGCGAGCCGTGAGCGAAAACCAAATCAACGAGGGTGAATATGTTACCGTTACCGCAGTTAACGGCAATACTCTCACAGTCACTAAAAAATAAGGAGATATAATATGGAACTTGCAATTATTTTCGGCATTATTTTTGTTATTCTTTTAATTCTTGTTGTTACCAACATCAAAATCGTTCCTCAGGCTAAGGCCTACGTTGTTGAGCGTCTTGGTGCTTACCACACAACCTGGAGCACAGGACTTCACGTTAAAATTCCGATTATTGACCGCGTGGCAAAAATCGTGTCACTCAAAGAAGCTGTTGTGGACTTCCCTCCCCAGCCCGTTATCACAAAGGACAATGTTACAATGCAGATTGACACAGTTGTTTTCTTCCGCATTGTTGACCCCAAGCTTTATACCTACGGCGTTGAAAGACCTATGATGGCTATTGAAAATCTCACCGCCACCACTCTTCGTAACATCATCGGTGAAATGGAGCTTGATGCAACACTTACCTCCCGTGACGTTATCAACAGCAAAATTACAAATGTGCTTGATGTTGCTACTGACGCATGGGGTATCAAAATCAACCGTGTTGAGCTCAAAAACATTATGCCTCCCAAGGAAATTCAGGATTCAATGGAAAAGCAGATGAAGGCTGAGCGCGAGAGACGCGAAAAGATTTTGCAGGCAGAGGGTGAAAAGAAATCTGCAATTCTTGTGGCTGAAGGTGAAAAGGAATCTGCCATTCTTCGTGCAGAGGCAGAAAAAGAATCTGCAATTCTCAAAGCCGAAGCTGTTAAGGAAGCTAAAATCAGAGAGGCTGAGGGTGAAGCTGAGGCTATTCTCAAAATTCAGAAGGCTACCGCAGACGGTATTGAAATGATTAACAATGCAAAGCCCGGTGACGGAGTTATTAAAATCAAGGCTCTTGAGGCCTTTGAAGCCGCCGCAGACGGTCAGGCAACAAAGATTATTATTCCGTCAGAAATCCAGTCCCTTGCAGGACTTTTAGGCTCAATTAAAGAAATCTAAACCAGGAAATGCCCGTGCAATACGGGCATTTTTAATGAGGAGTGATACCTGTGAAAAAATTCATTGCAATTGCCCTGAGTGCTTGCTTAGCATTATCCTGCGTTTCTTTCGGCGCTTTTGCGGCCGAAGACGACAAGCTCAGATTTGGTGATGACGGCAAATTCACCATTCTGCAGATAACAGACACCCAGGACGACCATTGCATAGCGGACGGACTTATTGAATTTATTGAAAAATCAATAGAAGCGACAAACCCTGATTTAATTGTTATAACGGGCGATTTGGTTGAAGATTCTCGCGCAGGAGATATTTCTGACAGTGAGATTTTTAAGGAAGGCGTAACCGTTGACGGTGACTATGAGGCAACTCTCGCAAACACTAAGAAGGCTGTTGAGGAGATTTTTGCTCCTCTTGAAAAATCAGGTATCCCCTACGCTGTGACCCAGGGAAATAACGACTACAAAAGCGATGTAACAAATGAGGATTGGCTCAAAATATATGCCTCCTACCCCGGCTGTATTGCCTTTGATATGTCGGACGACTCAGAGGGCAACATAGATTTTTATTTGCCTGTGCTTTCCTCCTTATCAGATGAAGCCGCCTTCGGTTTGTGGATGCTCGACAACGGCAGAGGCTTTTCACAGGAACAGCTCGATTGGTTCAGCTCATACAACACAAACGGCGTGCCCTCGGTTGTGTTTGAACATATTCCCGTTGACGATATGGGCAACCTCTATGAGGAGTGCAGTGTGTTTGATGAGGGCGCAATTATCAACGGCGGTAAGGCATACCGCCTCAGAGGTGATATAGCACACGGTCATGCCGAAGGAATTATAGAGCCCGGTGCTTCTACCCCGGAGTTTGCCGCGTGGAAAAACAAGAACGTTGTCGGTGCTTTCTTCGGGCATTGGCACACAAGCGGATTTACAGGTATTTGGGACTCAGTAACCCTCGGTATGACATACGGCTGTCAATTTTCAAAGTCAGGCCCTTACGGTGTGCGCACAGTAACACTTGATGAAGCAAGCGGTACACTTGAAACAGAATTGTATGAATACATTAACGGTGAATTTGTTATTCAGGTTGATGAGCCTTATGCACAGTATGACAACTCAATCGAAGAGGCTTTTGCAGGTTTAATTAACTTTTTAAAAAACATCTTCAACGCACTTGTTTACCTTCTTAAATTCTAATAAAAGTCAAAAGAAATATCCGGGTGTTCACAACGGACACCCGAATTTTTATTTACCATATTTTCAACACATAAAATACATAACTCCCTGTTACTTTATACCTAAAGGAGGTGATTAAGAATGTATAAAATTCTTTTCGCAGATGATGAAGCTAAAATAAGAAACACTGTCTTCGACTATTTCGGTGCAAAGGGAATTGAAGTATTTCTTGCAAAAAATGGAAGCGAAGCAATTGATTTATCTCAAAAAAAATACTTTGACACAATAATTCTCGATGTTATGATGCCACAAAAAAACGGCATTGAGGCCTGCAAAGAAATCAGAAAATTTTCTGATGTTCCTGTTATTTTTCTCTCTGCTCTCGGAGAAGAGCATAATTTTCTTTCAGGTTACGGCTCAGGTGGTGATGACTATATTGTGAAACCGTTTCCCCTCTCCGTTCTTTACGAAAAAACTCTGTCAACTATCAGACGATACAGAAAAGCTGACAGCGATGACAGGCTTACTGTTTCATCAATTTCCATTGACAAGCAGAAAATGAAAGCTTTTTGCCAAGGAAAGGAAATTTCTCTTTCAGGTAAAGACTTTCAGCTTCTTGAATACCTGATGATAAACAAAAACATTGTTCTTTCTCGTGAGCTTATTCTCAGCAGAATATGGGGATATGATTTTGACGGAGATAACCGTGTTGTTGACACCCATATTAAAATAATCCGCAAAGCCCTCGGTTCACAATCATCAATAATTAAAACTGTAGTTAATGTAGGCTATTGCTTTGAAGAAAAAAGGGAGGAATGAAGATGAAAAAGAAAACCTTACTAACACTTGTGGCTTTGGCTGTGTTCGCCGCTTTTCTTGCTATGCTCCCCGTTGCATACAGCGGTGCTGCCGAGATTATGGGCAACAATTTTTTAACAAATGTAAATATGCTTTTTACCGAACATTTAAGAGATGTCAACAATAATTACAGTGCTAAAACAAATGCTCTGAATATTTTGTTAGAACGTCAAGCTGAAATGCGCGGTTATCCTTATTTCGGACTGATTTTTGATAAAGAAGGAAACCTTATTGCCCGAAGCGGAAATTATATCAAAATTTTGGAAGAAGACGGAAATCTTAAATTCTTTTCGCTTGACGAATATATAAACGATAACATACGAAATCAACTGAACGCTTTAAAAGAAACAATTCATTCATATGATTTCAAGCTTGAATACAACATTGAAAACGGTGAACCGGTGCCTGTAAAAATAACATTTCACAGTCCCACCTCAGATGAAACAACAATCACTTTTAAAAGCGGTGAAGCTCAATTTTCAATACACTCAGCTGATACCACCGTTACCTTTGCGTTCATATATCTTAGCGATATTGACACACAGCATTATAATCACAAGGTTTATACGAAGCTAAAAAATAAATTCAGCATTGATGAATTAGGTAAAGAAGCGGCTGAACAACTGTCTGATGATAATCACGGTGGCGGAGGTACAACAACTTCTGCTTTTGCAGATTTTAGAGGCGACATTATAATTAACGGTGAAGAGTATTATTTGTTTGACTTTGCAGAACGCAATGAAGTTCTTGATAACGTAACCTCACAAAATTTTGTATATTACATAATTGAAGGTATTTTTTGTTTTTCTTTACTTGGTGCTATTATTCTGATTATTGTGAATAAAATGTATAACAAGAATGAGATAATGAAAAAATCTCGGCTGGCATTTATAAGCGCCGCCGCCCACGAACTGAAAACGCCCATTGCCATAATATCAAATCAATGTGAGCTGGTTCTCGAAAACATTGCTCCCGAAAAAAATACCGAGTATATCCGTTCCGTATATGACGAAGCGTTGAGAATGAACAGGCTTGTTTCAACACTCTTACAATATAACAAGCTGAACTCCATTGAAAGCGTTACAAAAGAATACGCTTGTATTGATAACATAGTCAAAGCAGAGTTGACAAAATATGAGCCGATGATAAAAGAAAAAAACCTCTGCGTTTTGTTTGATTCAGAAGTATTAACAGCTAAATGTAATGTAGAGCTTATCTCTCTTGCTGTTGATAATTATATTTCAAATGCAATCAAGCACACTCCGTCAGGCGGAATCATTAAAGTAACGGTAAAAAATACCAAAGTTTCTGTTTATAATCAGGGTTCACACATTGACCAAAATGATGCGGTGCATATATGGGAGGATTTTTACAAAGAGGATAAATCCAGACAAAGGAATAACAACTCCACCGGAATGGGTTTAGCGATATGTAAAAGAATATTTGAACTTCACGGATTCAGATACGGCTTTAAGAACTGTGATGATGGAGTGTTGTTTGAATTTGATGTAAAATAGTCTTGACTGATGTTTTAGTTGCGTTATATAATATTGCTAACTTTATTATGTCAGGAATGATTTTTATGGAAAAATATGCAAGATTCAGATACCAGCCGTGTATCCCCCTGGGTGAAGACGGCAGATGTGTTACAGCTTCTGTGAAGCACACACAGCTTTCAAGAAAAGCCGCAACAGAGGGTATTGTTCTTCTCAAAAACATCGGCAATGCTCTCCCCCTCAGAAGAGGTGAAAGCGTTGCTCTTTTCGGCAAGGCCACCATTGAATACATAAAGGGCGGCGGCGGAAGCGGTGACGTACACACACCGTATATCCGCAATATTTACGACGGCTTAAAGCTCAAAGAAAACGACGGCAAGGTTAAGGTATATCTTCCTCTTGTTGAATTTTATAAGGACTATGTTGAGCGTGAAAGTGTAAACGTATTGACCCAGGAGCAGATTAACGCCCGTTGGGACATCGTTAACAATATGGAATTCTGCACCGAGCGTGACGATATGACCTATGACACCTTTGCCGCAATGCACGTTAAAGAGGCAGAGGTTCCCTACGAGCTGATTGTCAGCGCTTCAAAAGAGGCCGACACAGCCGTGATTACCCTCAGCCGTTTTTCGGCAGAGGGCGTTGACCGCAGACCCCAGGGCGGAGACTACTACCTCTCTGAGCTTGAAAAGAATCTTATTGACAGAGCCTGTGAGCTTTTCAAAAAGGTTGTTATCGTTATCAACTCAGGCGCTACAATTGACTGCGAATATTTTGCTGAAAACGATAAGGTTCAGGCTGTTGTTTTCGGCTGGCAGGGCGGTATGGAGGGCGGCACTGCAATAGCCGACATTCTTTGCGGTGACGTTAATCCCTCAGGCAAAATGGCAGATACAATCGCCAAAAGCTATGATTGCTACCCCTGCAAGGACGACTTCTGGGAATGCTTTGACCATGTGGATTATTCTGACGATATTTTCGTCGGCTACCGCTATTTTGAAACAATGGCTAAGGACAGCGTGCGTTACCCCTTCGGATTCGGCCTTTCTTACACCGATTTTGCAATCAGCGGTAAGGTTTGCTGTGAAAGTGAAGGAAAAATTGTTGCCGTGGCAACAGTTAAAAATGTTGGCAATGTGGCAGGCAAAGAGGTTGTTCAGCTTTATTACAGCGCACCTCAGGGCAAATTGGGCAAGCCTGCAAGAGAGCTTGCGGCATATAAGAAAACTGCTCTCCTCGCCCCCGGTGAAAGTGAAACAGTTGCCCTTACGTTCGACGTGAACGATATGGCAAGCTTTGACGATTTGGGCAAGGTTCAGAAATCCGCTTATGTGCTTGAAAAAGGCAGTTATGAGTTTTATCTCGGCACAGACGTAAGAAGCGCAGAGAAGCTCACATTTGAATATGGAGTAAAGGAAGACACCGTTGCACTTCAGTTAAACAGTTGGTGCAAGCCCTTTAAGCTTCAAAAACGTCTTCTTGCCGACGGCAGTTATGAAGCTCTTCCCACAGGTGAAGAAAGCTATTATTACGGCGCAAACGAGCCTACAGGCGCTGTAAAGCCTGAAAAAGAGGTTAAGTTTGACGAGGTTTATGAAAGCATCTCAATGGATGAATTTGTGGCTCAGTTCACAATGGACGAGCTTATGGACTTTGTGGGCGGTCACGGCCCAACAGGCGTTGCAAACACAGGCTGTTTCGGCGGTCTTGAACGTCTCGGCGTTCCTCCCGTACCCACAGCAGACGGCCCTGCAGGTCTTCGCCTTGAGCCTTGCACAGGCATACCCACCACCGCGTGGCCCTGCGCAACTCTTCTTGCCTGCACCTGGAACCCTGAGCTTATTTATGAGGTTGGTGCCGCAGGCGGTGCAGAAGTGAGAGAAAATAACCTCGGCATCTGGCTCACCCCTGCCCTCAACATCCACAGAGACCCTCTTTGCGGCAGAAACTTTGAATATTATTCAGAGGACCCGTTGGTAGCAGGTAAATGCGCCGCGACCGCCACAAGAGGTATTCAGTCACAGAAGGTTGCAGTTTCAATGAAGCATTTTGCCTGCAACAATAAGGAAGCTAACCGCTTTGCAAGTGATTCACGCCTTTCCGAAAGAGCATTGCGTGAAATTTATCTCAAAGGCTTTGAAATCTGCGTTAAGGAGGGTGACCCTTGGACGGTAATGTCCTCCTACAACCTTATTAACGGTCAGCATACCTCTGAAAGCTATGAGCTTCTGACTTGCATCCTTCGCGATGAATGGGGCTTCAAGGGTATGGTAACAACCGACTGGGGCGTTAAAAATGACCCCGTTAAAGAGGTTAAGGCCGGCAATGATATGAAGATGCACTGCGGATACCCCGAGGACCTTAAAGCAGGCCTTGAAAAAGGTGACATCACAAGGGCTGACCTTGAGCTGTGTGTTAAGAGAATACTCGATATGTTTACAAAGCTGGTGTAAAAATGAACAGACCTTATATTGTTTGCCATATGGTGCAGTCGATTGACGGCAAGGTCACGGGAGATTTTCTCTATTCACCCGAATGTGAAAAAGCAACTGACATTTATTACGAAATCAACAGAGAATACTGCCAAAACGGTTTTATCTGCGGTCGCGTTACAATGGAGGGCAGCTTCACGGGAGGCAACAGACCTGATTTGAACGATTTCCCCTGTATTGAAAGTGACGAGGATTTCACTGCCGTTGAGCTTTCACAGTTTTATGCCGTTTCATTTGACCCTATGGGTAAGGTTGGCTGGAGCGATGCCTTTATTGACGACGAAGACCCCGGGTATGATATGGCTCAGGTGATTGAAGTTGTGTCAGGCAAGGTTGACCGAAGGTATCTCGGCTATCTCAGAAGCCTGGGAATTCCTTATATCTTTGCAGGTGAAGAAGAAATTGACGTTCCCCTCGCACTTTCAAAGCTCAAAGCTCTCGGTATGGACACCCTTCTGCTTGAGGGAGGAAGC
>JAGBHX010000123.1 GCA_017935265.1 Clostridia bacterium
GTTCAGAAAGAGATGTATACCTTCCTCGACAAGGGTGAGCGTTCAATTACTCTTCGCCCCGAGGGCACAGCAGGTGCGGCAAGAGCGTTCCTTGAGCACAGCCTCTACAATGAGCCTCTGCCTCAGAAGGTTTGCTACCTTACCTCCTGCTACCGCTATGAAAAGCCTCAGGCAGGCAGACTGCGTGAGTTTCACCAGTTCGGTGTGGAATGCTTCGGCACAGCCGCACCTGCTGCAGACGCAGAGGTTATTTCATTGGCTTATGAAATTTTCGGTTTTCTTGGTGTTGATGATATTCACCTTGAAATCAATTCCATCGGTTGCCCCGAATGCAGAAAGAATTATCACTCTGCACTGAAAAGCTATTTTGAAAGCAAGAAAGGCGACCTTTGTCCCACATGCCTTGAAAGGCTTGACAAAAACCCAATGAGAATTCTCGACTGCAAGAGCCCTGTCTGCTCAGAAATTGCGGCAGAAGCTCCCGTTGTGATTGACTATCTCTGCGAGGAATGTGCCGACCACTTTACAAAGGTTCAGGCATATCTTGACGAGATGCTGATTCCTTATGCAATCAATCCTCAGATTGTCCGCGGTCTTGACTATTACACAAGAACCGTGTTTGAATTTGTTTCCGATTCAATCGGTGCTCAGGGCACGGTCTGCGGCGGCGGACGCTACGACGGACTTATTGGAGAATTGGGCGGTGCTCATACTCCCTCTCTCGGCTTTGGTATGGGTATTGAAAGACTTATGCTTTTGCTTGAAGCTCAGGGCATCAAGCTTCCCGAGCCTAAACGCTGCGACCTTTATATTGCACCTATCGGTGACAATGCAAGTCTCAAGGCGGCCCGTCTTGTGCAGGAGCTTCGTCAGAGTGGCGTGAGCGCACAGTTTGACGTTGTGGGCAGAAGTGTTAAGGCCCAGATGAAATATGCCAATAAGCTTGGCGCAAGATTCACCGTGGTTCTCGGTGATGACGACATTGCCGCAGGCAAGGTTAACGTTAAAAATATGGACAACGGCGAAATTACCGAAATGAGCTTTGATGAATTTTCGGAAGAATTTATGGAGCTGACTCTTCAGCAGTCCGCAAAGGACCTTGAAAGCGCCGTTGCCAACGGAGATAATATTGATTTGAAATCATTTCTGGGAGGTTTGATGTAAATGGATTTTATGACAGGCTTGAAGCGTACCGATTATTGCGGTGACCTTCGTTTGAGCGATGCAGGTAAAGAGGTTGTTGTTGCAGGCTGGGTTCAGCGTCAGCGCGACCTTGGTGCTCTTATTTTCATTGACCTTCGTGACAGAACAGGTATTGTTCAGCTTGCTTTTGACGAAGAATGTGAAAAGGAAGTTTTTGACAAGGCTTTTTCAGCAAGAAGCGAATTTGTTCTTATGGCAAGGGGCGAGGTAAGAGAACGTTCCGCCAAAAACAAGGACATTCCCACGGGTGAAATTGAAATTGCCGTTAAGGAGCTCCGCGTTCTCGGCAAGAGCGAAACACCTCCCTTTGAAATAATTGAAAACTGTCAGACAGCGGAATTGACAAGACTTAAATACCGCTATCTTGATTTGAGAAGACCCGATTTGCAGAAGAATATCATTCTTCGCCACAAAATCACAAAGGTTACACGTGACTACTTTGATGAAAACGGATTTATCGAAATTGAAACTCCCATGCTCATCAAGTCAACTCCCGAGGGTGCCCGTGACTTCCTTGTGCCCAGCAGAATTCACCCCGGCACTTTCTATGCACTTCCTCAGTCGCCTCAGCTTTATAAGCA
>JAGBHX010000124.1 GCA_017935265.1 Clostridia bacterium
ATACGGCATTCCCGAAGAAAAATGGGTTACCGATTATATGGATATAGTCAACAATCCCGACATCGACGTTGTTACCGTTGCAATTCCCGACCAGCAGCACGTCAAGGTTTCCTGCGATTTGCTTCGCGCAGGCAAGCACGTGCTTTGCGAAAAACCCCTTGCTCTGACCCGTGAGGATATTGAAGAAATGGTCAGGGTTGCCGATGAATCGGGAGCAAAATTTATGGTTGGTCAGATTTGCAGATTCACGCCTGCTTTTGAAAAGGCAAAGGAAATTATCGAATCGGGTACACTCGGCGAGCTTTATTTTGTTGAATCGGAATATGCTCACGACTATATGAAACTTTGTGACGATTGGCGTGCAGACCCCAAGCGCCACGGTGTTATCGGCGGTGGTTGCCATGCGGTGGACCTTCTTCGCTGGCTTGCAGGCGACCCGAAGGAAGTTTTTGCTTACGGCACCAAAAGACTTCTGCCGATGGTGGAATATGACGACGCAACCATAGCTATTATGAAATTTGATGAAAACCTTGTGGGCAAGGTGTTTGTTTCAACAGGCTGTAAGCGTGATTATACAATGCGCACATGCATTTACGGAACAAAGGGTACTCTTATCTGCGATAACACATCACCCACAATGACTCTTTTTGTTACAGACGAAGAGGGCGTTGTTCAGCCTGCACAGACAATTGACATTCAGGTAAACAACCACAACGCAACCAAGGAGTTTGAGGTTTTTGCGGATGCAATTATCAATGACAAACCCATTGTAACCGATGCCCGCGAGGGTGCAAAAACCGTTGCGGCTTGCCTTGCAATAGTTGAAGCTGCCACAACAGGCAAAATAGTAAAGCCCGACTATAATTTCTGAAAAAAATTCTGCTGCAGTTAACGGGGTGAGTGTGTGAAAATATCTGTTCCCAAAATATTTTTCGGCACGTTGGCTGTTTCTGCGTTGGCATATCTGCCGTTTGTAATCAGCGATGCACGCAAAGAAAACAGGGATAAGTGCGATTATCTGCTCGTTTTGGGCGGAGACGTTATCGGTGCCGATACTCCGAGTCCTCAGCTTTTTGAAAGAATGAAAGCAGCGGCGGTTTATCTTAAGGAAAATCCCGAAACCGTTGCAGTGCCTTGCGGCGGCTGCTTCAGAAAAATGCAGAAAAAGTCTGAAGCTGCAATTATTGCGGATTATCTGATTGAGCAGGGGATTGACGGTAGCAGAATCGTTTCTGAAGACAAATCCACCACAACATTTCAGAATTTCGAGTTTGGAAAGAAAGTGATTGAAAATCACGCAGGCAAGCCGATTTCACAGGTGAAGGTTGCGTTCCTTTCTTCTGATTATCACGTACACAGAGCCTCGATAATTGCAAAGCGTTACGGCTTTGAAAACTGCGGCGCAGTATCCTGCAAAACTCCCGGACGGGCCCTGCCACGCTACCTGCGTGAGTGCATCGTGGCTCTTGAACTGCTCTTTCACGGTGCAGCCTGACAACTGAATACGGTATACTTATTTCACAAATCCCGAGTCTTTTTTTATATTTCAGAACAAAAAAGGTCGGGATTGTTGAATTTTATACTGATTAGTGATAAAATTTAATAAAACTACAGACCAAACCGCAGGTTCCGTCGTCTTATAGATGAAAGGGTTAAAAAGTAAGTTAAGGTTGGTGATTAATATGAAAAACATTATTGAAGTTTCGGGTCTCAAAAAGTCTTACGGAGACGTTGAGGCGGTCAAAGGCATTGATTTTCAGGTTGAGGAAGGTCAACTTTTTGCTTTTCTCGGTCCTAACGGTGCAGGCAAATCCACAACCGTTGAGATGCTCTGCACGCTGCTTGCTTCAAACGGCGGAAAGGTTTTGATTGACGGTTTTGAGCTTGGCAAAAAGGATGAAGAAATCAGAAAGCGTATCGGCGTTGTCTTTCAGAACAATTCGCTCGATGCTCTGCTTAAGGTTAAGGAAAACCTCAGAATCAGAGGTTCATTTTACGGGCTTAAAGGCGAGGCGCTTGAAAAGGCATATAAATTTGCTGCAGAGAGCACGGGCATAACAGAGTTTGAAAACAGACAGTATCACAAGCTTTCGGGAGGCCAGAAGCGCAGGGCGGATATCGCAAGAGCCCTTATGCATTCGCCCAAAATCCTTTTTCTTGACGAGCCAACAACGGGCCTTGACCCGCAGACGAGAAAAGCTATCTGGGAAACCGTTCGTGAGATGCAGAAAAAGACTCATATGACGGTTTTCCTGACCACTCACTATATGGAAGAAGCTGCAAAGGCGGATTACGTTGTTGTTATTGACGGCGGCAGGATTACTGCATCGGGCACACCGACTCAGTTGAGAGATGAATACGCAAAGGATCTGATGTATCTCACTGCAAAGCCTGAATCGGAACAGAAAATTTGTGAATATCTGAATAACAATAATTACGAATACCGTTCCGAGGGCGGCAGACTGATAGTGACGCTGAAATCCACGGTCAGTTCCCTGCCTGTTCTTAAAGAGTTTGGCGACGAGTTTGTTAATTTTGAGGTTGTTGCAGGCACAATGGACGATGCGTTCATTGCAATAACCGGAGGAGGTCTGAAAAAATGAAACAGTTAATGAAACGAAATTTGCTTTTATACTTCAGAGACAGGGTTTCGGTTTTCTTTTCGCTGCTTGCAGTTATGATAACCTTTATTCTTTACATAGTTGTTTTCAGAAATCTTTACAGCAACTCCCTTTACGGTGACATCTTCAACGTGGTAGACGTGTGGGCAGTCTGCGGCATTGTTGTTGTGCCGACGGTTACAACGCCGCTCGGTTCACTCTGGATATGGGTTGATGACCGTAAGAACAAGCTCTATCAGGATTTTTATGCATCTCCCGTTAAACGTTGGAAACTGACGGGCGGCTATATGCTTTCGTCATTCACGGTTGGTCTGATAATGAGCACAATATTGCTTGTGGTAACACAGATTTTCCTTGTGATAACCGGAGTTGGTCTTTTCAGCTGGCAGCAATATCTGCAGGCGTTTATTGTTATTATTCTTTCAACTTTTTCGGGCGCAGGTCTTACCCTGTTTTTGGTTGGGCTGTTCTCAAGCAGCAGTGCTTTTTCGGGCTTCAGCCTCGTTATCGGTACGTTGATGGGCTTTGTTTGCGGCAACTATACACCGATAGGTATGCTGCCCGATGCTGCGCAGACGTTTATAAAGCTTTGCCCTGCGGCTCACTCAGCAGCGCTTCTGCGCCAGATATTTTTAGGCGAAGCAATGTATGATATGGTGCCGGGCGCACCTCAGGATTTCTTTGACATTAATATGATTTATCTCGGAATCAAGTTTGAATGGGGTTCAGAGATTATGGCGCCGTGGGTACATATTGCAATGCTTGCTGTTTCAGGTGTGATTTTCTATGCGCTTGCAATACCCGTTTGCAGCAGAAAGAGAATAAAATAAAAATATAAAAACACGGCGGAACCCGAAAGGAAACCGCCGTGTTGCTTTATGTATACTTTAATTAACATCGATATTTAGCTTCATCTTTTGCAACCCTCAGGCTCTATGAGCCAGCTCCCTTGAAAGGGAGCCCAAGAGGTCAGCTGCGGCACTACAGAAAGCTCACTGCTATAGTGGCCTCCTTTTGAAAGGAGGTGGATTTCGGCGTAGCCGAAAGACGGAGGATTGAAAGAAACGAAGCTTTGTTGATGAAACTATACTTATTTAATTATACCCAGAGCCATAAACAGGGCTTTGAAGAGAAGCCTGAAGAAATCAAAAACGCCTTTAACGTCAAGCAGATTTTCCGTGCTGTCGCCGTCTTTGAGGTTGCCTGTGCCTTCAATGGGTGTGCCGTCATATTCGGAAGTGTGGCTTGTGAGCCACGAAATCATACCGTTGGGATATTCAAGCTTAACCTCTTCGCCGTTGCCGTTAACCGTTGACATATAAGGATAATCTCCGTTTTCGGCAGAGAACATATCGTGGTTTACTGCGTACCAGGCGTGGTGGCTGCTGCTTGTCTTTTTGCCGTCCTCGTAGCAAACCTTTGTGAGGGTTGAAAGGCGGCAATCTTCGGGGTTGTTTGATGCGGCAACAATCTTCTCCCAGGTGGGTGTAACGCCCATATAGTAGTTTACAAGGGGGTCACGTGTGCTGGATGTAATCCATACGGGAACGTCCGCAAGATTTTCGCAGAGTTCTTCAGACGGTGACCACGCAGGGCAGATGGGGAAAGCAGCGGCAAACATTTCGGGGTAAGCAACTGCCATGCGGAGCGTCATTTTGCCGCCCATTGAGTAGCCGCCGACGTAGATACGGGTAAGGTCAATGTTATCCTTGTTTTTGGCAATAAAATCGTCGATTGCGGCACGCAGGGGAGCGGTCATATCGTCGCTCCAGAAGTGGCCGTCCTCTTCTCTTGAGCGTGCGGCAAGGATAAATGCGCCGCCTGCAGGCTGGAATCTTGCCTGGAATTCGTCGCTTGCCCAGTAAGCAACGTTGCTCTTCTTAACGGGTCTGCCGACCTCGGCGCCGTCGCCCATACCGTGAAGCCAGACAACGAGAGGGTATTTTGCTGTGTCGTTTTCTTTTACGGGTGAAAAGTAGCTGTAGTCGATTGAATAATCACCCTCAACGGGACCTTCGCCTGCAACGAATTCAGCCTTCAAAGCCTCAACGCCGCCTGCCATTGAAAGTGCAGTTGCACTGACGGCAAATGAAAAAGTGCAGAAAAGAGTGAGCATAAGAGCAATAAGTTTTTTCATTTTTACACCTCTTTTGATAAGATATTTCTAAACTATCACAATATGAACCTTTTTTCAAGAGGAAAGGAAAATATTATACAATAGAGTTCCATAATTATCCGTTTCTATTGACTTATATTGATTTATTGTGATATTATTAATACAATTATGAATTTAGGAGTGAGAAATTTTGGATTTCACAGATTTCAAAACCGGCGGTCTTATGCTCACAATTGCTTTGGGCGTTATAGCTTTTGTTATCGCTCAGTCGCTGTTCTTCATTGTTAAATCGTGGAAGCATGCAAAAGAGCTCGGTATTTCTTCTTCAACACTCAAGAACACCGTTGTTTCAAGCATTCTTTTCACAATTGCACCTGCAGTGTCAATCCTTGCAACGGTCATTGTTCTTGCTGATTCACTCGGAATCATTCTTCCCTGGATCAGACTTTCGGTTATCGGTAACCTTGCTTATGAAACAACAGCTGCTCAGACGGCACTTGAAGCATTGGGCGGCTCGCTTACAGGCGAAATTACAGACACCACCGAGTTCGCAACCGTTTCGTGGGCAATGACAATAGGAAGCATCGCACCGCTGGTTCTTCTTCCTTTCCTTTGTAAAAAACTCCAGAAAACTATCGGCAAGGCAGTTAATAAGAATGAAACTGCATCAAAGCTTGGCGATGCTATTTCCGCTGCTGCTTTCATCGGCATTGTTTCCGCTTTTGTTGCAAGAGCAATCGCCGGCACAACAGCAGACGGCACAGGCAACGCAGGCTTTATGTCGGTTGCTGTTCTCGTTGTTTCAATAATTGTTATGGTTATTCTTGAACTTATCTGCAAGAAGTTTGACCTTGAAAAGCTCCGCCCGTTCACAATGCCTGTTTCAATGTTTGTCGGTATGGGTTCGGCAATGCTCTTTGAAGCCGTTCTTCCGGCAGAGATTGTTAATTTCGTTTGGAGATAAACAGAAAGGAGAAATGAATTATGCAGAAAAACTATTTTGACAGAGTTCATAAATGGGGCATCAGCTGGGATATCGGTGCATTGCTCATACTCCTTGCTATTCCCGTTACGATTTCAACTTATTTCAATGCGTGGCCTCCGCTCAAAGTTCTTGGCGAAATTCTTTTAACACTTATCCCCCTTTATTGGATAACTGCTGTTGCGGAAGTAATCATTTATGTGCCCATGCTTGGTGCCGGCGGAACATACCTCAGCTTTGTTACCGGCAACCTTTCAAACCTTAAAATTCCCTGCGGACTTGCAGCTATGGAAAACGCAAAGGTCAAAGCAAACACAGAAGAAGGCGAAGTTGTTTCAACAATAGCAATCGGTGTTTCCTCAATCACAACAACGGTTATTATTGCTGTTGGCGTTCTTGCTTTTTCACCTGTTCTTCCCTATATCACAGGCGAAGGTTCCGCTTTTGAGCCTGCATTCAATCAGGTTCTTCCCGCCCTTTTCGGTGCACTTGCAGCAAGTTATTTCGCAAAGCACTGGAAGCTTGTTCCTCTGCCTGTAATCGTTGGCGTTATCGCACTTGTTTTTGCACCTACTCTCGGCGTCGGCATTCTTATGTTTATAACTATTTTTGCTGCAATTGCAGGTGTGCTGATTTTATATAAGTTGAAATGGTTATAATATTACCTGTAACGGTAATCTAAGTTGTGCAAAATACCACTTGATATTCGAATTGTTTTGGTATAAAATACAAAAGTTGGATATAATATCACCTTTTTGAAAGGAGAAAAAAACTATGATTAACTATTCCCGCGAAGTTCAGGAAATGTGCTGCGTAGCCAAGGGTCCCAACCACGGTCCCGCTCCCATCCCCGAAGAAGGCAAATGGGTCAAGGCTTATGAAATCAAGGATATTTCCGCTTTCACACACGG
>JAGBHX010000125.1 GCA_017935265.1 Clostridia bacterium
AGATACCGTCAGCATTTCATCTTCGTAATGGAACAACAGCTCCAGTTGGAGTCGGCAGAAAAGCTGCAGACGAGCCGCAAACAGCTTGAACGCAACGAGCGCCGAATCGCAGAGCTGAAAAGGCTGTTCATCAAGATTTACGAAGATAACGCCAAAGGCAATCTGAGTGACGAGCGATTCGATATGATGAGTCAGAACTACGAAGCGGAACAGAAACAGCTTGAAGCAGAGGTTGTCGCTCTGCGACAGGAGATTGACGTACAGGAAAGACAGAACGAAAATATTGAACAGTTCATCCGAACGGCAGACAAATACGTGGACATTGAAGAAATCGACCCGTGTATGCTGCGAGAGCTGATAAAGGCGATCTATGTGGAAGCACCCGATAAGTCCAGCGGAAAGCGCAGACAGAAGATCCACATCGAATATGAAGGCATCGGCTTTATCCCTTTGGAAGAACTTGCGAAAAAGGAAACGGCGTGACCGAAGTCACGCCGTCCCTTGAAAACAGTCGTTTTCAAGCATTTTTCAAAATAACTGTTTTACGAAGCCCCGCCTAATTGCCCAGATATTGATTGCCATAGCAATCTTTTTATCTTTTTGCAGATTAACCTTTAAAATTTCTTTATAGCCGTCAGGCAAAGAGTTTACAGCCTTCATTGAAACGCCTCATTTATAAGTTACTTTCTGTTTTTAATCACTCTTGCGGGAGAGCCTACGGCGATTGAGTAGGGGGGAATGGGCTTCACAACCGTTGAGCCTGCGCCGATAACCGAGCCTTCACCGATGTTGCCCGAATACATAACGCAAACGCCCATGCCAAGGTAGCAGTCGTTGCCGATGGTAACCTTTTCGCAGTGACCGCCCTGAGAATAAATAATTCTTTCGGGGTCGTCATAAATGTGAGAGTAGGGCGTGAGGGTAATGTTCTGGGCAAGGAGACAATCCTCACCGATTTCAAGACCTCTGTGGCCGAAAAGAGTTGTGCCCGTGCCGATGTAGCAGCCGCGGCCGATGTTGATGTAGCCGTCGGTCACGCGCTCGGTGTCGAGATAAACTCTTTCCTGCAAGCGGACATTGTCATTAAGGGTGATTCCGCCCTCACCGCGGGCAAGAAGTGTGCAATCGTCTTTGATTTCAACGTCGTTGCCGAGGTAAATAAATTCAGGGTTAACAAGCTTGACGCCTGCGCCGATTTTAACATTTTCACCCATAAATTTAAGCTTTGTTCTGTAATACTCAACCCTTGCATTTGCGGCGTAATCTGACGGGTCGTTCATAATAACGGTTTTATAAAAGCTTTCTTTTTCTTCGTCGTTAAGATTGTTAAAAATATCAGTAAAAAATCCCATTTTTCATTCTCCTTTTGTCGGGTTATGATAAAACGATAACACATTGATTTTTAAAAATCAATATACTTTTGTGAAATTGCGAAATAATTCATTGATTTTTATTTTTTAAATTGATATACTGAAAACGATAAGTTTAAAGGAGGCGTTTTGATGCTTTATCCAAAAAACCAAGACAAAAAATTGAGCGAGGAGCTTTTTAAAAACCCCACGTCCGAATATCGCTGCACACCTTTCTGGGCGTGGAACTGTGAGCTTAATGAAGAGGAGCTTCATAAGGAAATAGACTTTATGAAAGAAATGGGTATGGGCGGTTTCCATATGCACACCCGTGTCGGTCAGTCTACGGAATATCTTTCACAGGAGTATATGAACTTCATCAAATCCTGCACAGAAAAGGCAAAGAAAGAAAATATGCTTGCCTGGCTTTATGATGAGGACAAATGGCCGTCAGGCTTTGCAGGCGGATTAGTTACCAAAAAGGTTGAAAACCGTCAGAAGTTCCTTTTGTTCACTCAGTATAAAGAAGACGGCAAGGGTCAGCTTCTTGCAAGTTATGATGTAAAGCTTGATGCCGACGGCTACCTTGAAAGCTACAAGCGTCTTACAGACGGTGAAGAGCCGGAAAATCTTCCCCGTTACGCCTTCCTTGAAACATCAGAGGAAGACCCTTGGTTCAATTTCCAGACTTATGTTGACGCCCTTTCAAAGTCTGCTATTGACGACTTTATTGAAGTTACTCACGAAAAATACAAGGAAGCTGTCGGTGATGATTTCGGCGGCGCTGTGCCTGCAATTTTTACCGACGAGCCTCAGGTTGCACGCAAAAACAGTATGGACTATGCTGATTCCGACGAGGAAATGCAGATGCCCTTTACAACCGACTTCAACGACACATACAAGGCAACCTACGGTGCAGATTTCTTTGACACACTTCCTGAAGTTGTGTGGGACAGAAAAGACGGCAATCACCTTGCAAGATACCGCTATCACGACCACGCAACAGACCGCTTTGTTGAGGCATTTTGCGATAATGTTGGTGCGTGGTGCAAAAAGAACAACATTCTTCTCACAGGCCATATGATGGAGGAGCCAACCCTCGAGAGTCAGACCTGCGCTGTCGGTGAAGCAATGAGGGCTTACCGTTCCTTTGGTCTTCCCGGCATTGATATGCTTTGCGACAGCCGTGAATTCACAACAGCCAAGCAGGCCTCAAGCGCAACACATCAGTTCGGTTACCCCGGCGTTATGAGTGAGCTTTACGGCGTTACAAACTGGGACTTTGACTTCAGAGGCCACAAGCTTCAGGGTGACTGGCAGGCGGCTATGGGTGTCAGCGTTCGTGTGCCTCACCTTTATTGGGTGTCAATGCGCGGCGAAGCAAAGCGTGACTATCCTGCTTCTATCGGTCATCAGTCAGCGTGGTATAAGGAATATTCATTTATTGAGGACCACTTTGCAAGAGTCAACACTCTTATGACAAGAGGAAAGCCCGACATAAAAATCGGTGTTGTTCACCCGGTTGAGTCCTATTGGCTTCACTACGGACCCACAGATTTAACAGGTGAAACAAGAGAAGAAATTGACAAGCGTTTTCAGAACATAACCGAGTGGCTTGCTTACGGCACACTTGATTTTGACTATATCAGCGAATCTCTTCTTCAAAGTCAGTTCGGCGGAACTGACGGCGGATTCCGCGTTGGTGAAATGACCTACGACGTTGTGGTTGTTCCCGGTTGCGAAACACTGCGTGCCTCCACCGTTAAGGCTCTCAATGAGTTTGCAGACAACGGCGGCAAGGTAATCTTTATGGGTGAGGTTGCATCTCTGGTTGATGCTCAGGCCTCAGACGAGCCCAAGGCACTTGCCGAAAAATGCGAATGCATCAGCTGGAGCAAGGCGGCGCTGTTCAAGGCACTTGAGCCGTACCGCACCGTTGAAATTTTCGGCAGATGGGGTCATCATTCAGACAACCTTGTTTATTCAATGAGAAATGATGCAGACGGCAAAAATATTTTTATCTGCCATGCAAAAGCGCCCGACAGAAGATGTGTTGATGCTCAAGAAAATTATCTCATCACAATCAAGGGCGAATACAAGCCCGTTCTTATGGATACATACACAGGCGACATAAGAGAAATTCCCGCAACCTATAAAAACGGCAAAACGCTCATAAACTGGACCTCATACTCACAGTCAAGCCTTCTTCTCCGCCTTGAAAACGGCAGAAGCACACTTGCTCCGGAAGAAAAAGAGGATATGGGCGAGCTTTCATATCTCCCCAACGAGGCGGAGCTCATTCTTGACGAGCCTAATGTATGCGTGCTTGATATGGCCGAGTGGAGAGTTGATGACGGCGAGTGGCAGGAAAAGGAAGAAAATCTCCGTCTTTGTGTCAAAGCAAAAGAAATGCTGGGCTTCTCAACTGCCGCTGTTCACGGTGCACAGCCCTGGGTAGTGGGTAAGGTTGAGGCAAAAAATACAATAACAACAAAAATGACCTTTATCTCAGACGTTGAAGTGGAAAACGCAGTTCTTGCGCTTGAAGATTTTGACATTACCGACATAACCTTCAACGGCAAGAAGCTTGAAAAATCAGCGCAGGGATATTATGTTGACTTCTCTATCACCAAAACGCCTCTCGGCACAATCAGAAAGGGCGAAAATGTTATTGAAATCACCAAGCCCTTCACCGTTGTTTCGAATGTTGAGAACGTGTTTGTTCTGGGTGATTTCGGCGTTGAGGTTAACGGCACGGCAGTTAAAATCATTGAGCCGAAAAAGACAATCCGCATCGGCGACGTGACACGTCAGGGCTTACCGTTCTACGGCGGTGCACTGACCTACCGCTTTAAGCTTGACGGAGGCAGAAACACAAAAATCCGCCTCGGCCTTTTTGCTGCTCCCTGTGTGGTTGCAGACCTTGACGGAAAGCGTGTGGCAAATGTATCCCTTGCTCCTTATGAAGCAGACCTGGGTCAGCTCAGCGAGGGCGAGCATACCCTTGATTTGAAGGTTTATCTCAGCCGAATCAACACCTTCGGTGCACTGCATCTTTCAAACTACGCTTGTTTGTGGTTCGGACCTGACGGCTGGTATTCAGAAGATGAATTCTGGAGCTATGAATATCGCATTACTCCCGACGGACTCCTCACCGCCCCGAGAATTTTTACAAAATAAAATGATTAAGACCTTGCAGATTTCCCTGCAAGGTCTTTTGTCAGTTAAAAGAGGGTGCTTTGCCGTCAACCTTGTTAAACTGTGTGTTATCGGGCGACGGCTCAGACATACTGAAATACATCTTAGCTGCCTGAGTTGTGCCGAAATCGCGGTTTGAGCCTGTATTCTGTACTTTGTTGAAGGCCTCTCGGAACATAGCGTTGTGAGCCTCTTCACGGTTGAGAAGAAAGTCAATGGTTTCCCTGACCTTTTTGTCATCAATCTGACGGTAGAGGTATTCATATACCACCTTTGCCCTTTGCTCCGAAGCAATATTAGAAAGCAAATCGGCGCAAAGGTCGCCTGTTACGCTAACGTAATCGCCTGTCCAGGAATAGCCGGAGGCATTGATAAGCCCGGGGTTAAGTCCTGTGAGAACGTGAGCCTGAATTTCACCTGCGGATACCTGACAGCAATCCACATCGTGTCCGTTGAGAAGATTGATTGTCTGCGCCACCATTTCCATATGACCCAGCTCTTCGGCGGCAATATCAAGAAACAAATCCTTAATCTCCGGATCCTTAATTCTGAAGCTCTGGGACATATACTGCATTGCGGCCTTCAGTTCTCCGTTTGCGCCGCCGAGCTGTTCTTGCAAAAGCACGGCATACTGAGGGTTAGGTCGCTCAACCTCAACAGGATGAAAAAGCATTTTTTCGTGTTTAAACATAAAATTACCTCCGTTTTTTATTTATTATTAACGCAGGCAGAAAATTTTATGCAAAAAATGACGGCTCACCAAAAATTTCGGTAAGCCGTTTTTGTTATTGTGCGTCTGACGGTGTTGTGGTTGTGGTGGGCTTTTCTGCTGAGTAGGCGTTCAAATCCTTGCCGAGGGCATCAGGATACGGATAATCGGCAAAGGGGAACTGCTGGTGGAGATATTTCATCTGAAAAACAACAGACGGGTTTGTTACACCCAAGTAGCTCTGATAAATTGAGGCGTTGTAATACAAATCCTCAAGCATATTCTTGTGTGCGTTTGCCTTGTATCCGGATTTTTCAACGGTGACGGTGAAAACACTGCCGTTTCTGTTACAGCTCACAAGCTGAACACCGTTGACTTTTTCATAGTCGTTGGCAAGGGTGTCGTAGTATTCGTAAAGATTTTCAATAATTGAGGGATAGAAAGATGTTTTAACAGTGTAAATTACGTTGACATCGTCTTTTCTAACACTCAAATAACCGCTTGCAAGCTGGTTTTCGTCAAGGGTATCTGAAGGAACGTTACCTTGATAAAAAGCGAGGGGAACAGTGATTTCAACAGTTTCCTTTGTCAGGTCGAGGAGTGAGTCTTTAACCTCAATGACTTCATCGCTGCTTTCTTCACCCTGCTGAACAACGGCGGCAGCGGTTTCGCCCTCAACGTCGAAGGCTTGCTCCTTAACGCTGTTGTCGCTTATGTACCAAACAAGAAGCACAAGAAAAAACAAAGCAATAAAAGCAGAAATGGCAATGACCGCCGTTTTGCTTTTGGATTTCTGCTTTACATCGGGGTCAAATTCCTGCTGATAATCTTTTTTGGGTGTTGCTTCAGGTGATGCATTTTTATTTTTTTTCATAAAGAGTCTCCTCTCAGTCAATGCACTATAAGGGTATTATATATTTTTCGGGTATTTTTGTCAAACTAAAAATAAAGGTCCAGCACAAGCATTGATTGATTTTCAATGTAGCCTACGGATTTGGTGCTGAGGGCAGTTCCGTAGATTCTGTTTGCCGAGGCAGCAATTTTATAAATCTGACCGTTTGTGATGAGCTTTTTCACTGCACTGTTATAGTTGGATTTGGTGTCAAATTTTATTTCAACGTGTCCGTCGGAGCTTGTTGCCAAAACTTTTTTTAGTCTGTTGATTTCGTTTGTGCCGAGCTTTCCGAAAAGACGGTCTGTTTTTGCAAAATAATTTGCCTTGGTGCTGTTGCAGTCAAAAAATTGAACAAAGCCGAAATGGTCGGCAGAAATTTCATCTTCGCTCAGGTTCATATAAACGTGGGAAAGTGTCTGACCCTCGTTCTGCGTTATGGGGTCGTCCCAGGTCACATCAAGGTGATAATATTCACCGTCGATTTTTATTATGTTCCACATATGTCCTTCTGTTTTGCCGTCAAAATTAACGGCATCGCCCGAAACGGTGTAGCACTCAAGCCCAGCCTTTTCGCAAAGGAGCTTGGTTGCTTTTGAATAGCCCTCGCAGGCGGAAAGCCCGTCGGCAAGGCAGCTGAACACGGTGGACGAGGTTTCTTTGACTTCAAAATCGTAGGTGCAGTGGTTGATGATATAATCGTGGATGAAAAGCTCCGTTTCAAATTGGGTTGAATTTTCGGGGAGCGCGGAAAGAATCTCGTTGCAGATTGTGTCAATGGTGTTGTTTTTGACCCTTTGTTCAGACGGTGTCATTACATAGCCGGGCTGAAAATAGCACAGACCTTCAGATGTAACAATAGTGTTGCTTCTGCCGAAGCACATAATTGTGGGGTTGTCGTAATTCAGCGCTTCAATAATTTCGGTGAGCTCGTCGCCCGTCATCAGCGGAATCTGAATAAGCTCGGGAAATTCTGTGTCTGCATTCATAATTTCGCTGAGGATGTGGTTATATGCTTTTTTCTGGTCTTCTGTGAGAAAAGAAAAATGATTTTTATAAGCTGAGCCCAAATTACTCCTTTCGGCGGAAGCTTCATTCCAGTCAATAACCGTATCTGAACCGAAAATTTCATCAACGGCTTCAAGAATTTCTGTTTTGTGGCTGGAGGCAACGGCGATAATCACCAAAGCCGCAGCAAAACAAAGAAACTTTTTCATAAATTCACCTATTTCAGCTCATCAACGCTTTTAACTCCAACGGCCTTCGGGCCTTCTTTTTGCGCAATGAGTTCAATCACGTCAAGGTTGTCGGCTGTGTCAACAAAAGAGATGTTGCTGTTGCCCGAAAGCTCACCGAGAACCCCTTTATAAATTTTCATCGGGTTTTCCATATTTTCGGGGGTGAAATAATTCTCTGCCATAGCGCAGAACAAATCTGCCTGACCTTCAAGACAGTTTTCTTTAAAATATTTGAGATATTTGAGCATTGATTCGCCCTTGATTGTCTGCCTGCCGGGGGTGAGAATAAGAGTCAGGTCCTCAGTTCTGTATTCAATTCTTTCAGGCACTGTGTATTCAACGCCGTCCATATAGTTGATTGCAAGTGCAAAGGTGTTTTCGTCTGAGGAAACATAGCGGTCGATGTCTATGCCGTAATCGCGGCTGACCGCGTTCACAACCTCATTTTCACCGCCAGCTTCAAAGCTTTTAAGGTAGCTGTCTTTAACGGCAATGGGGCAGATTCTGATTTCGCCGTCGTCGGCATCAGCCTTGGCAAGCACCATAAAATAAATTTCTTTTTCGCCCGTTTCGGCAGTTTTGGTTGAAGAAACGCTCATAAAAAGTATGGTAGCATCTCCCGTTTTGCCCGAAAGAGACTCCTCGTCCTGAGAATCTTTTTCAAAAACGGACATAATTCTGTCAATGTTGAAGCTGTCAACCTTTGAAGAGAGATATGCAAGAGTACCGCTTCCGAAAACAATAATAAACGCAACAAAGCCAAGGATAATGTATTTCCACGTTCCTTTTTTCTGCACCCTCACGGGGTTAAAAAGTCTTTCGTCTTTTTTGCTCATAAACTCACTTTACCTTTTTAAAATTACTGATGAATTTGCGCCCATGCTCACGGAAATTCCGTCACACTCGCCGTCACCGAAGATAATATAGCTTGCGTGTCTGTCTTCGGGGAGGTAATATCTGATGGCGTGGTTGTTTGAGTTTGAAATCACGGTGATTTCATCTCTTGAATAAGCAACACAGCCCATAACTGCCGAAATAAACCTGCAGGGCGAAGAAATAAACTGGGGACATTCTTTTCTTATTCTGCCCAAGGCGCGGTAAAATTCAACAAGCTCTTTGTTTTCCTTGCCCCAGGGGTAAAAGCCGCGGTTGAAGGGGTCCTTGTAGCCCTCCATTCCGGCCTCGTCGCCGTAATAAACGCTGGGAACACCGGGAAGAGTGAACTGAAGCACTGCCGCCTGCTTGAGAAGGCGGATGCCGGTGTCCGTTTTTTCTTCTAATTTTCTGCCCGATTGCCACGCTCTGTCGCGGTAAATGCAGCTTTCGCCTGCAAGGGCGGTGATTGCGCGCTGAGTGTCGTGAGTGCCGATGTGATTCATCAGCACGTCAATCACGGGCTTGGGATAATTTTCAAGCACGGTGACAACCGATTTTTCAAAGCCCTCGGCATTGCCGCGGCGGACAAAGTCAATTATGCAGTCGGCAAAGGGGTAATTCATTACGCTGTCGAGCTGCTGACCCTGAAGATAGCGGCGTCGCTTACCGTAGCTTGATTTGTTGGAGGCATCCTCCCACACCTCGCCGATAATAAGTGCATCCGTGGAGTGGTCTTTGACCGAGGTTCTAAGCGCGTCAAGAAATTCGTCGGGCAGCTCATCTGCCACGTCAAGGCGCCAGCCGCCTGCACCGAGAGAAAGCCATTTTTCAAGAATGCCGTTTTTGCCTGAAATATATTCAATAAACTCGGGAGTTTCTTCTATAATTTCCGGCAGGGTTTCAATACCCCACCAGCTCTGATATTTGTCAGGCCAGGCGGTGAATTTAAACCAAGGGTAATAAGCAGAAGTCTTGCTCTGAAACGCACCGATGTCAGGGTATCTGCCGTTTTTGTTAAAATAGCGGCTGTCACTTCCCGTGTGGCTGAAAACACCGTCGAGAATAATTTTTATGCCGTATTCCTCAGCTTTTTTGCAAAGAGAGGCAAAGTCCTCTTCGTTGCCCAGCAGAGGGTCAATTTTTTCATAATCCGCCGTGTTGTAGCGGTGGTTGGAATGTGCCTCAAAAATCGGGTTGAGATAAATGCAGTTGACTCCCAGTGAGCTGATGTAGGGAAGCTTTTCCTCAATGCCCTTCAGGTCGCCGCCGAAATAGTCGTTATTGAGCACCTTGCCGTTTTCGTCAGGCCGCCAATAGGGCTCGCCGTCAAGGTCGGTGCGGATAATTCTGTCATCGGGCACGTTTTTCTTCTTTTGGCCTGAAAAATAAAATCTGTCAGGAAAAATCTGATATATAATACCGCCCTTTATCCAATCGGGGGTAGTAAAGTCTTTGTCATAAACGGTAAACTGCCATTCCTCGCCGAAGGGAGAAAAGCAGCCGTTGAGTGTGTCACGGTGGCGGAAGATTTTGCTCACGCCAAAGCCTGTGTCATACTCAAAGTGGTAAAAATACAAGCCTTTCTGCGGGAAGGTGAGCTGAATTTTCCACCATTCCTCGTTTTCGCCCTGCATACAGTCCCACTGCATTGAATAAAGCTGAGGAACTTCACCGTCTTTGGTAACGGCAACTCTTGCACCCGTGCAGGCAAAATCTCTGGGGAGCACGATTCTGAAAGTGATTTCGGTTTCCTCCTTCACGGCGCCCAGGGGATATTTGTGATATTCTTTTGTGGGAATATATGGAATATACATTACTGTTGCTCCGAGGTATCTGAAATTTCTTCGCTTGCCTCTTCCGAGGGGCCGGTGGGCAGAAGCGTTGTGCTTTCTGTCGTGGTGGTGTTTTGGGGAAGATATGTTTTTGTGTCGTGATACTCTGTTTCTGAAATATCAAGCAACGCATCTGAAATTACAAAGCCGACGGCAATGAAAATCAGCGTTACGGCAATGATGAAAACGTATTTGAAAATATTTTTTAAAAAAATCTTTCTTTTCTGTGACTCGCTTATTGAAAAGGAATCGTTATATTGATTTTCTTTAAAATCTGCAAAGGCTTTTCTGCGCCTTGCACCTTTATTTCTTTGGGCCAAAATAAGCAACTCCTTTTTAGAAATTCAAAATTATCGTTGTTTCGGGGGTTTCTAAGCAAATACTCCTGTGCCTGTGATTCCCGTAACCGCCATTGACAAAAGGGCAACATAAATAAACATCACAGGGGTGCCCCTGAAGGGTTCGGGAATTTTTTTGTTGTGGGCAATTTTTGTAAAGCCGACGCTTATGAGCACGGATGCCACCACAAAAGCAACACCTGAGCCGAAGGCTGTGCCTATGCTTTCACCAAGGGTGCTGACACTTCGGTGGTTGATGAGAGGAATTGCCATAACAAGGGTGTTCATTGCGCACATTGAAAGCTTTGTCATAAAGCGTTTGTTTGGCCTGAGAATAATCAGACTCAACGCGCCCGAAACAAAATAAACAATCATCAGCACACCGAAAAAGATGAGAAAATGAATGGTGTTATTCTGCTTTTCTATCTGTGGGAGGAAATCGAGTATGCGGCAGATAACAGCGGTGACTGTTGAAAAATAAATAATCATACCGGCTGTTGAAAAAAGCTTTTTGGGCTTTGAAGCCATTCTGACAGCTTCGGTTATTCCGTAACCGCCGTTGAATACGAGGTTTTGCACAATCACGGCATAAATTGCGGCGGCAACCATATCAAAAAACCATTGCATACTCTCACCTCCTGAAAATTAAATCATACAATATGTTAAGAACTCTTTTTAAATCTGTTTTTGATTGCGTAAGAAAGAGTGGCTTCCTTATCGTCAGCTTCGTCAAGGGTAAATTTTGTTTCAATTTCGTGAAGTCTTTCGGGATGTCGGCGGATAATCTGCGCCTTGTGTGCGGCAGAAAGAAGACCGATTATGAATAATCCTCCGAAGGGCATAAGCAATCCGCGAATGCCGTCAAAGCCAAGGTCAAAGCCGAGAAGTGTTCCGTTGCCCACCACCTCGCGGATGAGACCGACCGCCAGAAGAATTGAGCAATAACCCAAAAGCGAAGCTATGGCATCAAAGAAGCTGAGCTTTACCGAATTTTTAACCGCATATTTTTCGCAATGGACGCAGTTGAGGGAGTTCATTACCATCAGCGGAAGATAAATGCCGAGTGATGAAAAAACAGTTAATGAATACTTTTCAAAAACGTACATCACGGGAAAAACAACTGCCATACCGATAATTGAGTAAATTCCCATTCTCACCCAGCGGGGGAGCTTTTTAAGTAAAAGCGAAGCTACAACCTCGCAAAGAATGAGGGAAACGGAAAACACCGTTGACAGCGCAATGGCATTTATGACCGAGGTTGCTGCCGCGGCAACGGGGCAGATGCCGATAACCTGCACAAGCACGGGGTTTCGCAAAAATCCGCCTTGGTGAATCATTTGTTTAAGTGAGGCTTTCTGCTGATTCAACAGCGGTCACCTCCTTTTTGCTGCGAACGGGAGCGAAAATATATTTTTCCGCCACGGGCCAGAAGGCATTTGTCAGAAGCACGGCAAAGCAGCCCGCATCTTCAAATTCACTCACCAGACCGAGAATGATGTAAACCACGCCCATCATAACGGAATAGAAGATTCTTCTTCCTTTTTTCTTGGGGGAAAGGGGCTCTTCGGTAACAAAGAAAACCGCCATACAAAGGGTGTAGCCGCTGCACATTCTCACAAGAATAATTCTCATTGAATTTAATGCAAAAAATTTATCTGTTTCTGCGGCGGTGAGAACAATTGCACCTACGAAGCAGGTTAAAAGAAAGAAAAAAGAATTGATAAAGCTTTTCGGATGACGGAGAAGAACAAAAAAGAGAAGTCCGATCATCGCAACGGCGCAGGTCATACCTGCTCCGCCGGGAACAGAGCCGATGAAAGCGTTGATTAAATCAACAGCCGTGACAACGGGTGTGCTCTGAGAAAGACTGCGGGCAATCGACACCGTACCGAATTCGGCCGAAGCGTAATCAAAAACCAAATCGGGTCGGCAGATACTCAAAAACGCAACTCCTGCCGCAACACTTGAAAAGGGCGCGTGGTTAAGGGAGCCGAAAGGCGTTTTAACAAGAAAAACCGCAAAGGCACAGCCCAGAACAGGGAGCCATAACGGAGCGGAGGCGGGGAGCATAAGAGAAATGAGGCCTCCGATAAAAACAGCGTGGCAGTTTTTGACCCTGAACTTGTGTTTTATAATTTTGCAGCCTACATAGTCAAAAAGAATTGCGCTGATTACTGAAACGTAAAAGTTAACGATAACATTTATTCCGTGAAAAAAGAAAGACACTATGAGCAGAATACAAAGCCCGAAGCACATATCGGGGTAATAAGTGCTTTTCTTTTTTTTGTGTTTATTTACCTTTGGCATCTGCTCACCTCTTTCCATATTTTATTCATTGAAAATGCAATTAGTAATACATTATAATTTACATAGGTCATTTTTAAGGGGAAGCAAACAAAAAATTATGAATAGCGTCGCAGACCCTTAAATTTTGCCTTGCAAAGGCAAAAATATCACATCGGCAAAGCTGATATTACACATTGCCTGAGTAATATATCACCTGACCGCAGGTATCATTTCAAAGTTGTTGACAGCTTTGAACAAATAAAGGGGGAGAAACTATGAACATTCACTCAACGGGGAAAAATAAATTTGTTGTGGAGCTGAGCTCCCGTGATATGCAGGAGCTTGATATTACATATGAGGAAATGGATTATTCAAGAATTGAAACCCGTCGGGTCATCTGGACTATTCTGCAAAAGGTCCGCGACGATTTGGGTCGTGACATCGACCCGTCGGGGAATCTTCTGATTGAAGCCTCTGCCGATTCCTGCGGAGGGTGTGTGCTTTGCTTCACCGTTGGCGAAAAGCGCAGAAGCTCGGACCTGCGTCAGCCGCTGAAGCTGACCAAAACCACCGAAAGCGTGGTGTATGAGTTTCAATCCCAGGATGCTTTGCTTGATATGCTCAGAGTGGCGGATGCTTCTGCCTTTAAAAGCCAGAATCGGATTTTTACAAACGGAAAAAGCTTCCGACTTGTGCTCAGAAAGCAACCGGGTAGCACCGAAAAAAAGCTGTTGGAGGAATACGGGGTTCCCGTGGGCAGAGATTTGTTCACTCTCAGCCACACCCTTGAGCATTGGCAAAGCGCAGGGCAGATTTAAGCGTTGCGAATGCTTTCAATTGCGGCAACGGTGTCCTCTGCGCCGAAAACAGCACTGCCAGCCACAAGCACATCAGCACCCGCCTCTTTAACCAAGGGGGCGGTTTTTTCGGTTATTCCGCCGTCAACCTGAATGTGCATGGAGATGTTTCGCCTGTCACATTCTTCGCGGATAGCCTTGATTTTGGGTAACATATCTTCCATAAAGCTCTGACCGCCGAAGCCGGGTTCAACAGTCATAACAAGCACCATTGCGATTTTGTCGAGGTATGGAAAAACTGCTTCGGCCGGTGTGCCGGGCTTTATGCTTAAAGCAGGGATTTTTCCGTATTTTTTAATTTCGTCAATGGTTGCGTCAATGTCGCTGTCACATTCAACGTGGAAAGTGATTCCGTCCGCACCTGCTTGGGCAAAATCCTTGATATAAAAAAGCGGGTCGCTTATCATCAGGTGAACGTCGAAAAATTTTTGTGAATGGCGGCGGAACGTTTTCATCACGGGAGCGCCAAAGGTGATGTTGGGCACAAAGTGACCGTCCATAACGTCAACGTGAATCCAATCGGCGCCGCAACGGTCAATTTTTGCAATTTCTTCACCTGCTTTTGAAAAATCACAGGCGAGAATTGACGGTGAAATTAAAATCCTGTTCATCTTGCAATTTCTCCCGATTGAATTTTTATAAGGTTGCGGTAAACGGCAATGTGTGAGGGTGAAACAAACTTGTCCTCATGAATACTGCCGAAATACCAGCGTGTGAATTTGCAGGAGCTGTTGATTTCTTCAAAATATGAGTTAAGGCCTGTGAAGCGGACATTTTCCTTGTCTTTAAGGTTAAGGAAGGCCTTGATTTTCTGCGGAGGCTCGTGGGTGATTATAAAGTCAACCTCAAACTTTTCTTTTTCAAGGCTGAGAACACCGTTTTTCATTTCTTCCGCAGAGGGGATTTCTGCCTTGGACCAGGTGTTGTTTTCAAATCGGATGTCAATGTCGGGGCTTTCACCGCCGCCCATTGCAAAAATTTTTTCGCCCTCAATTTCAAAAACATAGCCGCGAAGCAGATGATAAATGTTTTCTCTGATTTTGTGAGCCATACCGCCTGCAAATTCCACAACGGGATATTTTGCAAGCAAATCAAAATTTTCGTGAGTTCCGTCAACAAAGCAAATTGTATAAGGCTTTTTGGAAAGCTTGTCCAGCGTTACTTTTTCGCTCTTGTCGCCGTTCCAGATAAAGCCGAAATCACCGCAGATAATCAGGGTGTCATCTTTTTTGATGTTTTTGAACACCGGCTGTTTAAAAATTTTTGCATCGCCGTGCATATCACCTGTTACAAAAATCATAGCTTGCTCCTGTCTGCAAAATATAAAATTTTGCTACACTCTTTATTTTTGTGTAATTGTTTGATATAATACTTATACTATTATATAATACAACAATTCATGGTGGTTTGTCTATGAAAAAAGCTATAATTTTTGTAAGTATTCTTGTTTTAATTTTAACAACAGCGGTAATTCCTGCCTCTGCGCAGGATTATTCCTCTTATGTGGACCTTAATTGTGAAATTGACTATATGGTGAGCCTGGATGACGGCAGCGTTGTCATTTCCAAAAATGCGCAGAAAAAAGCCGCTCCCGCTTCAATGACCAAAATCACAACGGCGTTGGTGGTGCTTCAGAATTGCCCTGACCTGAACGAAACCGTTACGGTTTCCGAAAACGCAATTCGTGTTCTTCTCGGCACGGGAAGCTCCCTTTCGGGCCTTAAAGCGGGGGAGCAAATGAGCGTGCTCAACATGCTTCACTGTCTGCTTGTTCCCAGCGGTAACGATGCCGCAGTTGTGCTCGCGGAGCACGTTGCCGGCAGTCAGGAAAAGTTTGTTCAGATGATGAACGAATGTGCTCAGAAGCTCGGCTGCAAAAATACCCATTACGATAACCCCCACGGCCTTGACAGTGAAACTCACTACACTACCGCCGAGGATATTGCAATCATTTCAAAAGCTGCCCTTGAATACAATGCTTTCAAAAACATAGTCTGTGAGGCAAAATACACTCTCCCTGCTACCAATATGAACAAGGAGCGTACCCTCATCAACACAAACTCAATGCTCAACTCGGCATATATAACATATTACAGAAGCTTCGTTAAGGGCATCAAAACAGGTCACACCGACGATGCAGGCTACTGTGTTGCAACATACGCTTCAAAAGACGGCTACAACTACCTTGCCGTTGCAATGAACGGTGACTACCGCGACTCAGACAATGACAACATTCAGGAAAATCAGGCATTTATGGATTCAATCCGTATGTATGAATGGGCTTTTGCCAACCTCAGCTACGAGCTTGTTGCCCCCAAGGATATGATGGTTGCCGAGGTGGGAATAAATTATTCTTGGAAAACGGACCATATCCAGCTCAAGCCCAAGGAGGATTTCAGAACTCTTGTTCCCACGGGCACAGACGAGGGCAGTGTTCTAATTGAGCCTATCGAAAAGCCCGAAACGGTGGATGCGCCCGTGAAAGCAGGTGACGTTGCCTGCAAGGCGAAGGTTATATATGCCGACACCGAAATTGCAACAATTGATTTGGTTTACTCTCAGAGCGTGAGCAAGAACTATCTGCTTTATGCCTGGAGTCTGCTTATGAGATTGCTCTCAAGCACAGTGTTTAAAATTATTCTTGTGCTTGCAGTAGCAGGTGTAGCAATTTATATCGGACTTGTTATGCGCTCAAACGCTGTGAGAAAAAAGAAAAAGAACCAGCTTAAAATCGTAAAAATCAACGATATGGAAAAAGCACAGAACACCAAAAAGCAAGACCGCAATTACAAGCCCAGGCACTGAAAGAGCCTCCCTTGTGTAAAGGGAGGTGGATTTTGCGAAGCAAAAGACGGAGGGATTGTAATGCAGAGAAAACACAACAAAGCGATAGTTCCTGCCGCAAAAATGCTTCGTAAAAATATGACCAAAGAAGAAAAACATCTTTGGTATGATTTTCTCAGAACATATCAGGTCAGATTTTCCAGACAAAAAGTGTTAGGAAAATATATTGCAGACTTTTATTCTGCCGAAGCAAAATTAGTTATCGAGCTTGACGGCTCACAGCATTACACAGATGAAGAACAGATATGCGATGAGATAAGAACAGCGTTTCTTGAGGGGTACGGATTAAAGGTAATAAGAATACCCAATAGTGAAATCCACAGCAACTTTGAAGGCGTATGCGAATACATTGATACTGTTGTTAAACAATCCCTCAGTCAGCTTCGCTGACAGCTCCCTTTACACAAGGGAGCCGGAAGCAGGACAGAAACTATAAACCGAAGCATTAACGGATAAAAACAAATCCCTCATACACATCGTATGAGGGATAGTTTTATATAATCACAAGAGCCATAATTCCTGCAAAGGAAAGGGCAACGGATATGATTTCTTTTTTGCTTGGTTTTTTGGCGGTGAAAAAGCCGAGGATTGTTGACACAATCATAACTCCACCCGTAACCATAGGGTATTGAGTGGAGGCGGGCACGTGTGCCAAGGCAATGAGGAGCATATAGTTTGCAACCTTGTTGAGTATGCCGTATGCCCCCAGGTAACCGAACGAAGCTTTGTCAATTTTGGGGAGCTGTTTTCTTAGACCAAGAAGAAAAATGCCTGCAATGATTACTGTTGCCGCCGCAGAAAGAATGGAATACCCTGCGGAGCTTGTTTTGGGATAGACGCTTTCCTGAAAAATCTTTGAAAGCACTCCCGACATACCGTTAAAAATAAAAATTCCCGCGTAATAAATATACCCCTTTTTGTTGCCGTCACTTTTCTGAAAGGTGAGGCAAAGGGCAACGGTGATGACTGCGAAGCAGACGATTTTGCCCGCCGTGAGGGGCTCGCCGTAAAAAAGAATGCCTGCAACAAAGGGAAGCACCATGCCGCCAAGCATAGAGAAAATTGAGTAAAGAGAAAGGTTGATATACGCCAATGATTTGAGACTGCAGATAATGCAGGCTATCATATTCAGCGCTGTCACCACGGATATAATCAGGGTGTAGGGGGTAAATTCAAGCCGGAAGCCGTTGATAACAAGAAGCACCAGAAGCCCTGCGATGCTGCTGCCGAAAATAAAAATCATTGATGAAGCGAGATTGTTACCATTTTTGGCTTCAAATTTCTGGTTGAAGAAAAACTGAAAACCAAACAGCACAACTGCCGCTAAAATTATGCCGTAATACAAAAAAACACGTCCTTTCGACGGATAATTATACATAAAAAGTGGCTTTAAGTCTATATAAATTTATATTTTCCTATTGTAATTTTAAATTAATGTATGTATAATATATGGGTCGTAAGATGCGGGAGTAGTATGTTATGTATCATTTAGGGTGACGATAGTGATTTGAACCTGCCCAAAAGCGAGTCTTTTCAGCGCTTTTCGGCGTTTCGGCTTCGAAAGGCGATAGCCTATCTTCATCCTCAATTGCCAAAAATCATCTGAAAATCCTTAGCTTTTGGGTCGAAGATTTTTTATCGTGGGGATTTTTGGCAATTCAAGGCACAAAACGGAGCAAATCCTGACGGATTTGCGAGTATTTTAACAAAGAAGTGACGGAAATCATCCGATAAAAAACACGGTTCAAATTACTACCGTCACCCTACCCGCTATTATCCCCGATTTTTCGGGGTGGAGGAGAAAGAACATGCTTGGGAAATATGTTCGTGTTAAAGTAACCCATCCCATTCATTCTCACAATGCGGAAGAGAATATTACCTATGACCTCAACTTCGGTCAGGTGGAGGGCAACAAGCGCTTCAATCTGACAGTCAAAGGCGCCTATATTATGGGCATCAATCATCCCGTTCGCAGTTTTGATGGCAGGGTTATAGCAATCGTAAGGTATAAGGACAATGATTCTGTTTATATCGTGGTTGCACCAAAAAGCACAAGATTTATTAACATTGATATCATCGTTGCAATGAATTTTGCCCTTGAAGGCAGAGATTATTCTCTTGACTGCCTTTATGAAAGGTCCTGCGGTGCGGTGGTGTTCAGAGAAATCGGCGGAATGACAAGATTTCTTTTAATCAAAAACCGCAGAAGTGCCCACTGGGGCTTCCCCAAGGGTCACGTTGAAATGGGTGAAACCGACCAGCAGACGGCTTACCGTGAGGTTCTTGAAGAAACGGGAATCCACATCCGCTTTTTGCCCGGCTTTGTCACAAGAAGCCAATACAGCATTCAGGGCAAGGTTGAAAAGAGCGTAAGCATTTACCTTGCAACCACCGATGACACCAACACAATCATTCAAAAAGAAGAGATTGAAGATTATGTATGGCTCGGTTATGATAAGGCAAAGACCCGCCTGAAGTTTGAAAACGACCACTCCATTCTGGACAAAGCTGTGGAGTTCATTGCCAAAAATAAAGTGAAAGCCTGAGGATTTTTTATGGATGGAATAATCCAGACTATCGTCACCTTTTTGCAGGATAAAATTCCCGAAGAACTTGTGGTCTTTGTAATTTCTCTGTTTCCGGTGCTGGAGCTCAGAGGAGGCCTGATTGCCGCAAGCCTTATGGATATTGAGTGGTGGAAAGCTTTTGCTTTCTGTTTTCTGGGCAATATGCTCCCTATGCCCTTTATTCTGCTTTTTATCAGAAAGATTTTCAAAATGATGAAAAAGTGGGGACCTCTCGGAAAAATTGTGGACAAGCTTGAAGAAAAAGCTCACAAGCATTCCGACAAGGTTGAAAAATACGGCTTCTGGGGATTGTTTATTCTCGTTGCCATTCCATTACCCGGCACGGGCGGCTGGACAGGCGCACTTGTTGCAGCCCTTATGGATTTGAGAATGAAAAAAGCCTTGCCAGCAATCGCCCTCGGCATTTTGGCGGCAGGTGTTATTGTAGGCACACTTTCCTATGGAATTGTCGGCCTTTTTAATTAAATAAAAAATCAACGCAGAGGTTTCGGCCTCTGCGTTTTTTCGGTGAGAGGATAAAATGTAGTGGCCGATGCCCACATCGGCCAGAGGGATGATGTGGGCATCATCCCCTACAAATTGTTGCCGTCAGCCGTGTAGAGTGTGGCAATTTTTGACGCATCCTACACGCAAATTCCCTCATTTTTCTTTTAGTGTTGAATATTTTGAAAAAGTGTGCTAAATTGAAATTACCACACAGAACTTAAATATGTGTACCTGAACAAGTGTGTATTTTTATTTCGGTAAAAATGCATGCTCATTTTGGCATACTTGTTTAGGTGCGAAAAGTTTTGTGTGGTAGCAAACGGAGTTATGCATTTTTCAGTGTGTGTAACTTCGGGGACACACACTTTTTCTTTAATGGGAGGAATAAGAATGAAGTATAGCTATAAAATATCAATGTTTTTCGTACAGATGTTTCTTGGATACTTGGTTACTTTGCCGGTACTTTTTGTGCTGTATCTTGTTGATAGGGACATACCGTATATACTTAAATTATCTTTGGGTGCTCTTGGTATTATGGTGTTTACTACCGCTGCATTTTATAAAGAGTACAAGAATAAGCATATTGAAATGTTTGAGAGTTATGTCAGATTTAATTCATTCAGATTCAGAGATGCTACTCAGAAAAAGGCTTTGGTTTTCAATGTTAAATACAAGGATATTTACGGTTTAGGTGTCAAAGCACTTCCCATAATCGGAGTGTGGGCAATTGTGGTTGAAGCCAAGTATCTTCCCCACGGAATAACAATTTCGTTCTGTTTTAAAAATCATAAGGAGCTGTGCCGCAATCTTTGCAGAATTGTGAAAGAACATAACCCCGATGCGTATATTGACAGCCGACTTGAAAAGTATTGTGAGGAATAAGTTATGAGCAGAAAGAAAAAAGCAATCTTACACTTAATTCTGATTCTCGTTGAAGTAATTTCCGTAGGACTATTTTTCTGGCTTTTGATTGAAGATTATCGAATTTTAAAGTATATTCCGCTTGCCGTTGGTGTTGTAGCAACATTTGCTCACTATTGGGTGGCAGGCCATCGTGACGGAGAACCTGAGGAATGGCACGGTAACATCAACGTGACAGAAGAACACGATGAATAAAAATCAACGCAGAGGTTTCGGCCTCTGCGTTTTTAGGTTCCTTTTACACAAGGGAGCCTTAGATTAAATTCCGTCAAATATTCCGTGGTGCTTGTTAAGGAGCATATAAATGTTGTTTTTGTAATGCTCAATGGTTTGAGCAATGATTTTAACGGCGGCATCTCTTCCCTGAATCGTGTCAACCGAGGTGGTTTTTCCGCCCTCAAGCATTTTATAAACCTCAAAGAAATGCTTCATCTCGTTGTAAATGTGGTCGGGCAGTTCCTCAAGATTTTTGTATGAATTGTAGGTGGGGTCATTAAAAGGAATGGCGATAATTTTGTCGTCCTTTTTTCCGCCGTCGGTCATTGTTATTACACCGATAGGGTAACAGCGCACAAGGGTGAGCTGATTGATTTTTTCACTGCAGAGCACAAGCACGTCCAACGGGTCTTCGTCGTCAGCATATGTTCTGGGAATAAAGCCGTAGTTGGCAGGGTAGTGGGTTGAGGTGTAAAGAATTCGGTCAAGGAGCATAAGACCTGTTTCTTTGTCGAGCTCATATTTGTTTTTACTGCCCTTTGTGATTTCAATAACGGCATAAAAATCTTCGGGTGTGATTTTGTCAGCGGCTATATCGTGCCAGATGTTCATTTTTTGCCTCCTGATAATTTTTTGATATATTCGTTCAACAGCTTCAGGTCTGCCGTGGTGAGCCTGCCGTCATAGTCTAGGTCACCTGCGGCAACATCCTTGTCATCGCAATAAACTTCTGCTTTGAGAATAAGGCTCAGAAGCTCGTAGTCATCCTTGTTCACTTCGCCGTCATCATCAATATCGGCATAAAATGAAATTTCAAGGCTGTCAATGAGATTTCCGAGGTTGTCAAAAAGCTTAACAAATCCGTTTTCGTAAACTGCATTTTCATTGTGAAATTGGTTGATAATGTAATCGGTGTTCATATTCAGATAAACGCCCGTGAGGTAGCCAAGGCTCACTCTGAAGGTGGAGTTGCCTTTGAGCGCCAGCTTCATTTCATCAGTAAAAGCCTTGACACATACGTTATTGTAGCCCTCGGCAACAGTGTCTTGCCATTGGGTGTAATCTTCGCCGACTGTGAAATAGCTCTGCCCCTCTTCGCCGTAATATGAGCGCTCGTGTGCGCCGTCAAACCCTTCGGGATATTCAAGAGGGATGCAGGCGTTGTAGCCTTCGGGTACGGTTAGAGTAACAACAACGCTGTAATGTGTGCCGCTTTTGATTGTAACGGCTTCGTCAAGGGGAATTGTGTAATATCCTCTGTGGTCAAGGTGGCCCGATTTTTCGGCTCTGAGTCTGCCTTCGGTGGGATTGCTTCCGTCTTTTAAGTCTGTGTAGATTTTTACGGTATAATCCACGTCGTTCTGCACGGTGTGGAATGAAACGGCTTTGAGTGCTTCAAGACTGTCTGATGTGAAAACGTTTGCCATCGACATCGTAGTTTCGCCTGTTATATATGCCCAGCCCTTGTAGCCGAAGCCGTCGTATTGGTAAATATTGTCGTAATTGTCGGCGCTTTCCATATCGTAAGAAACGAAGGCGGAAAGTGACGGGTCGCAGTAAGAAATCCAGCAGTAGCCGTCGTTCCCCCAATGCTCACCCCAGGAGTTTTTCACAAGCCACGCGCCATCACGCTCGGGAGTGCGCTTGAAATTATCCTTAATGTAATTGTCGTCCCAGCCAACGATAACTGCGGTGTGGTTGGTGTAATCCACGCTGTTCTGATAATATGCCGCACCGTTGACGGTGGGATTGAGGAAGGTGATGTTGTAATAAAACGAAACGGTGATTGAACCGTTGTCGATAATTGACTGCTTGATGCCCGTTTCATCGTCGGGCGAAATATATTCGGAATTCTGCAAATGGGCAACAGAGCTGTAACGAGCCTCTTCACCGTAATTTCCCATAAGGTCGGGGAAGCCGTTGAAGGGCGCATTTTCTTCTGTTTCTGTGCCTGACCAGCGCGCAAGGGCAAAAACGGAGCGCATCCAGTTGCCGCCGTCGGTAAAGGGTGAGGGGCAGAAAATTCCGTCGCCGTAGGTGGGGTCAGCGGTGTTGTTGCTCAGGCTCTGCAGCCCGAACCAGGTAAGGTGAGCCTCAGAATAGTCAACTGAATTTATGTCGGCAAAGCCTTTTTTAACGGCGCTTGTTTCGGCCGCAGAAATGGCGGCAAAGGACCAGCAGGCACCGGTGCTTGCCTGATTTTTAACAGAGGTAATCAGTCCGTGCTCCCTTGCATCATAGCTGGCGGGAATAACCGTTTCGGGGGGAGTCGGGGTTGTCTGGTCGGAAAACTGACTGTCATAAACGGTGTTGCCGTTGCTATCCTTGAGGGTGATGTTGAAATCTACGGTGTCAATCACGCTGATGACTTCCAGCTGTTCCATAATATCTTTTTTGTTTATTATCTCACCGAGGGCGGGGAAAATTGCGATTAAAATGCTTAAAAGAAAGCTGATAAAGGTTCTTATCACGCGCATCCCTCCTTTTTATAATAATAACATTAAATAAGGTCAAATTCAAGTGGAATTGTTGACATTCAAAGTCAAAGAGGTTAAAATGTAATCAACTGGACTCACGGAGGTTTTGAAATGAAAAATAAAAAGGTTAAAATTATTATAATTGTTGCCGCAGTGCTCCTTGTGGTTGCGGGCGCGGTTGTGGGCATTGTGGGCTATAACGCCGGCTGGTTCAGCCCCAAGGATGAGATTACCTCAAAGGTGATTTATGACGAAACAGGCACCTATGTTGAAAGAGAAGAATTTTACAAGGGCGAGGAGCTTCAGTATTCAGTTGATAAGGGATACAGCGATTTGGAGAAAACAAAGCTTTCAAGAGAAACATATAAAACCCCTGACGATAAAATAACAAAAATCGTTCATTACAACGAAGGCGGAAAAATTTCAAGCGTGGATGAATACAACGGCAAAAGCCCTCAGCCTGCCATTCACCGTGAATATGTTGACGGTGTTGAAACAGGCAGATATTTCGCTTATGAATACTCTGAGGACGGCCTTCGTCTTCTCAACACGGTTGAATACGATGCCAACGGTGAGATTGTAAAAAAGGTTAAGCGTGAGTATAACGCCGACGAAAAAATCACTCTCTATCTTGAAACAGGCAAAGAGGGCAACCAGATTGCAAAAACCGTATATGAATACAATGCTGCCGGCAACGAAAGCAAGGTTACTTTCTATGACGGCGAGGGTGTAACGGGCTACGTTGATTATGAATACAACAAAGACGGACAGAGAACAAGAATGAATGAATATGTCAACGGCGAGCTTGTGAGCTACCGCACATATACCTATGACAAGGACGGCAATGCACAGCAGGAAATCCATTATCCGTCAGAAGAAAATTAAAACCAACAGACCTCGGTGTTAACCGGGGTCTGTTTTTTGTGTTTGTGCAAATTGGTTGTTTGCCGCGAAATATGGATTTTTTTGTAACAAACTATACAAATGAGTGGTAATAAAACCAAAGTTTTTTTGAATATAATAGTCAAAAAGTCTTGAATAATGAAAAAAGTCTGTTATAATGAAAATGTGTAAGTTGGCGAATGGTGCCAACTTATGTGTGAAAGGATGTGTAAGAAATGCAAAATGAAATGCCCAAAAGCTATGAAATACCCACTTACCTCTTTCATCAGGGCTCCAATGCCCGAAGCTATGATTTCCTCGGCGCGCATAATGACGGCGAGGGCCACACGGTGTTCCGCACCTGGGCACCTAACGCCAAGGGAGTGAGTGTTGTCGGCGATTTTAACGGCTGGAACGAAGCAGCCTCGCCTATGACAAAAATCACCGACGGCGGAATCTGGGAAGCGGTTACTGATGAGCTCAATCAGTTTGACGTGTATAAATTCTGCGTAACTGCCGCCGACGGCAGACAGCTTATGAAAGCAGATCCCTACGGCTTTCACACGGAAACACGTCCTGCAAACGCATCTAAGTTTTATGACATTGAGGGCTATGAGTGGCACGACTCAAAGTGGCTTGAAAAGCGAAAGAAAACAAGCATTTATGAAAGCCCTGTCAATATTTATGAAGTTCATGCAGGCTCGTGGAAGCAGCACGAGGACGGCAACTTTTATTCCTACCGTCAGCTTGCAGACGAGCTTTGTGATTATGTTAAAGAAACGGGCTACACTCACGTTGAGTTTCTGCCCCTTAGCGAATATCCCTTTGACGGCTCTTGGGGTTATCAGGTAACAGGCTATTTTGCCCCCACCTCACGCTACGGTGAGCCAAAGGATTTGATGTATCTTATCGACAAATTCCACCAGAACGGGATTGGTGTTATCCTTGACTGGGTTCCTGCCCACTTCCCTAAGGATGCCCACGGTCTTTATGAATTTGACGGCGGACCGTGCTATGAATATGCTGACATCCGCAAGGGTGAGCACCTTGAATGGGGCACAAAGGTTTTTGACTACGGACGAAACGAAGTGCGAAGCTTCTTGCTTTCAAGTGCACTTTTCTGGATTGAAAAATATCATATCGACGGTCTGAGAGTGGATGCCGTTGCATCAATGCTTTATCTTGATTACGGCAGAGACGACGGCCATTGGATTGCCAACCAATACGGCGGCAACGAAAACCTCGAGGCCATTGAATTTATCCGCAAGCTTAACACCGTGCTTTTTACAGAGCATAACGATATTCTTATGATTGCGGAAGAAAGTACCGCCTGGCCCATGGTTTCCAAGCCTGCGGGTGACGGCGGACTCGGCTTCAACTTCAAATGGAATATGGGCTGGATGAATGACTGCCTGAGATATTTCTCCCTTGACGGCTATTTCAGAAAGTTCAATCACAACAATCTGACCTTTTCATTTATGTATGCGTTTTCCGAGAATTTTGTTCTTCCCATTTCCCACGATGAAGTGGTTCACGGCAAATGCTCGCTGATTAACAAAATGCCCGGCTCTTATGAAGAAAAGTTTGCAGGTGTGCGCTCATTTATGTGCTACCTTATGGCGCACCCCGGCAAAAAGCTTATGTTTATGGGCTCGGAATTCGGCCAGTTTATTGAGTGGAATTATGAAAAAGGTCTTGACTGGTTGCTTCTTGATTATGACAAGCACCGCCAGCTTCACAGCTTTGTTAAAGAGCTTAACACTTTTTATAAGAACACCCCCGCCCTGTGGCAGATAGACTTTTCTTGGGAGGGCTTTGAGTGGATTGTCAGTGACGATAACTCAAACTCGGTTATTGCCTTCAGACGAAAAGACAAGCAGGGCAAAGAAATTATTGCAGCCTGTAACTTCACAAATGTGCGCCGCGAGAGCTATCGGATCGGCGTTCCCGTTGCAGGAGCTTATGAGGTGGTTTTCAATTCTGATGATAAAGCCTTCGGCGGTGACGGAGTGACCGACCAAAAAATCATCAGAAGCGAACCGATACCCATGCACTCGCAAGCAAACAGCATAGAACTGGATTTGGCCGGATTAAGTGCTGTTTACATTAAACTCAAACGCAAAAACCCAACAAGAAAAAACAGCAAAACCAAGAAGGAGGATTAACAAAAATGTCCAGAAAACACGAATGTATTGCCATGCTTCTCGCAGGTGGACAGGGAAGCAGATTGGGAATACTCACCAAAAACATTGCAAAGCCTGCCGTGCCCTACGGCGGCAAATACCGTATTATTGATTTCCCTCTTTCTAACTGTGTAAATTCAGGCATTTATACAGTTGGCGTGCTGACACAGTATCAGCCCTTGGAGCTTAACGATTATATCGGTAACGGTCAAGCATGGGACCTTGACAGAGCAGACGGCGGTGTTCACATCCTTTCACCCTATCAGCAGATTAAGGGAACAGAATGGTACAAGGGCACAGCCAATGCCATCTATCAGAACATCAATTTCATTGACAGATATGACCCCGAATATGTTGCAGTTCTTTCGGGCGACCATATTTACAAAATGGATTATTCCGATATGCTCGCTTATCACAAAGAAAAGAATGCTGACTGCACCATTGCTATGCTCGAGGTTCCGTGGGAAGAGGCATCACGCTTCGGTCTTATGTTTGTTGACGACGAAGGAAGAATTACCGCCTTTGAAGAAAAACCGAAGAACCCCAAGAGCAACAAGGCTTCAATGGGTGTTTATATGTTCACATGGAAAAAGCTTCGCCAGTATCTTCTTGACGATGAAGCAAATCCCCAGTCAAGCAACGACTTCGGCCACGACCTTATTCCTGCAATGCACGAAAACGGAGAGCGTCTTTTCGCCTACGCTTTTGACGGTTATTGGAAGGATGTAGGAACAATCGACAGCCTTTGGGAGGCAAACCTTGACCTGCTCAACCCCAAGGTTGACCTTGATTTGACCGACACATCATGGAAAATTTATGCAAAGAACACAGCCTCAACGCCTCACTATGTTTCTGCCGATGCAAAGGTGCAGAATTCAATGATTACCGAGGGCTGTGAGGTTTACGGCGATGTTGATTTCTCTGTTCTTTTCTCTGACGTAACAGTTGAGGAAGGCGCAGTTGTTAAAGATTCAATCATTATGCCCAACACAGTTATCAAGTCGGGCGCAACAGTTCAGTATGCAATCGTTGCCGAGGGCGCAGTTATTGAGCCGGGCGCAGTGGTTGGTCAGCGACCCGAGGATATGGAAAATCTTGAAGATTGGGGCGTAGCCGTTGTAGGCGCAGGTGTCAACGTTGGCGAAGGCGCAAAGGTAGCTCCCAAAGAAATGGTTGGCGAAGATGTAAAGGGGGAAGCAAAATGAGAGGCAACAACGTACTTGGAATAATATTCCCTAATGTTTATGACGAGGCTCTGGGCGGACTCACCGCTCTGCGCTCAATGGGCTCAGTTCCCTTCGGCGGAAGATACCGTTTAATCGACTTCCCGCTGTCATCAATGGTGGCCTGCGGAATGAGCAAAATCGGCGTAATCACCAAGAGCAACTATCAGTCACTTATGGACCACGTTGGCTCCGGCCGTGCTTGGGATTTGGCAAGAAAAAATGACGGTCTTTTCATTATTCCGCCCTTCAATACAGCAGGCGCAGGTCTTCATTCCACAAAAATGGAAGGTCTTGCAGGAGCAAGAGATTTCCTCAGCCACAGCGATGATGAATACGTTCTTCTTTCTGACTGTAACGTAGTCTGCAACATCGACTATCAGAAGCTTTTTGATTTCCATAAGGCCAAGGGTGCCGACATCACAATTGCCTGCGCAAAGGGCACGGCTCCCAAGCTCAACAAATGGGTGGGCGTAACTCTTGATGAGGATTCAAAAATCGTTGACGCAGGCTTCATCACCGAAGACGGCGAGGCTTGCTTCTCACTCAATGTTATCTTTATGAGAAAAGCATTGCTTGAGCAGATTATCAATGAGGCTATCCGTGTTAATGACACAGATTTCGGCGCAGCTATCGTTATGAACAACCTTTCTTCAATGAAGGTTTACGGCTATGAGGAAACAGGCTTTGTTAAGGTAATCGACTCAATCGAAAGCTATTTTGAAATCAATATGTCGCTGCTTCAGAAGGACAACCGCAAGGCTCTTTTCTCAGGCAGAAAGGTATATACCAAAATCCGTGACGAAATTCCTGCAATTTACGGCCTCGGCTCAAAGGTTAAAAACTCACTTGTAACCGACGGTTGTGTTATTGACGGTGAGGTAGAAAATTCTATCCTTGCCCACGGAGTTCACGTTGCAAAGGGCGCAGTTGTTAAAAACTGCATTATTATGAACAACACCTACATCAGCGAGGGTGTTCACCTCAACTGTGTAATTGCAGACAAAGAGGTTGTTATCAAGCCCAACAAAAATCTTTCGGGTGACCCCACATATCCCGTTTATATCGGCAAGAAAATTGTTATCTAAGGTGATTTTATATGAAAGTTTTATATGCTGCAAGTGAAGCTCTGCCCTTTATGGCCAGCGGTGGCCTCGGTGACGTGGCAGGCTCACTTCCCCAGGCTTTGAGAAAAAGACTTATCGGCTGCAGAGTTGTAATGCCCCTTTATGATTCAATCAAGCAGGAGCTTAAAGACACAATGAAATTTGTGACTCACATTTCTGTTCCTGTTTCGTGGCGCAGACAGTACTGCGGAATTTTTGAAGCAAAGGTAGGCGGCGTTATCTACTATTTGCTCGATAATCAGTATTATTTTAAAAGAGACACAATCTACGGACAGTATGATGATGCAGAAAGATTTGCTTTCTTCTCACGCGCTGTGCTTGAAATTCTGCCTCACATCGGCTTCAAGCCCGACATCATTCACTGCAATGACTGGCAGACCGCATTGACTCCCGTTTATTATTCAACGATGTATGCCGACAAGCCCGGCTACGAAAACATCAAAACAGCCATAACAATCCACAACATTCAGTATCAGGGTGTTTACGGCAAAGAAATTCTCACCGATGTTTTGGGCTTTGGCGAAGAGCATTTTTCACTTCTTGAATATGACGGATGTGTCAACTTTATGAAGGGCGGCATCGAATGCGCCAACAAGGTCACAACCGTTAGCCCCTCTTATGCCAATGAAATTCTTGATCCCTGGTATTCCCACGGTCTTGATGCAATTCTTCACGAAAGAAAATATAAGCTCCAGGGTATTCTCAACGGAATCGACGTTGAAAATTACAACCCCGAAACCGACAGCAGAATTTTTGAAAATTATTCTGCCGCAAAGCCTCAGAATAAAAAGAAAAACAAAGCAGCTCTTCAGGAGTTTATGGGATTGCCTCAGCGTGATGACGTTCCCGTTATTTCAATGGTAACACGTCTTGTTTCTCACAAAGGTCTTGACCTTGTGAAGGCCGTTGCAGATGAGCTTCTGGAAACAAGCGATGTTCAGCTCATTATTCTCGGCTCGGGCGACTGGCAGTATGAAAACTTCTTCAAGGAGCTTGCCGCCCGTCACCGTGACAAGGTTGGCTTGTGGATCGGCTTTGTGCCTGACCTTGCTCAGAAGATTTATGCAGGCAGTGACATTTTCCTTATGCCCTCAAAGAGTGAGCCCTGCGGACTTTCACAGATGGTAGCCCTCAGATACGGAACGGTTCCCATTGTCCGCGAAACAGGCGGCCTTCGTGATTCAATCAAAGACAGCGGCGACGGTGAGGGTAACGGCTTTACCTTTGCCAACTACAACGCTCACGAAATGCTTTATACAATCCGCCGCGCTCTTGAAGGCTACGCCAACAAAGAAGGCTGGCAGATGCTTGTTCAGCGCGCCCTTGAAAGTGACTTCAGCTGGGGACGCTCGGCAAACGAGTATATCAGAATGTATAAGGCTATGCTCAAAGAATAATAAAATCCAATGCAATAAAACGGAAGACTGCGGTCTTCCGTTTTGGAGGTTTAAATGAAATCTTACTATATCTATCTTCTCCGTCACGGTCTGACGGAGGGTAATGCTCTGGGTAAGTACATCGGGCACACCGACGAATCTCTTTCTCAGGAGGGAATTGCCCAGATTGAAAGAATGAAAAAGGATTATGACTATCCCTCAGCTCCCATTGTTTTTTCAAGCCCTTTGAAAAGATGCCTTGAAACTGCAAAGCTGATTTATCCTGCTTGTGAGCCTATTGAGCTTGAGGGCCTGATTGAATGTAACTTCGGCGAGTTTGAAGACAGAACTGCCGCCGAGCTTGAAGAGCATCCCGTTTTTCCCGATTGGATTGCAGGCAAGCAGGGTGTTGCCCCTCCCTTTGGTGAGAGCAACGAGGAGTTTGCAAAAAGAATTGCCGAAACCTTTGTTAAAATGGTTGACGGCCTTCTTAAAACAGGCACCCGCAAGTGTGCGGTAATCACTCACTCAGGTGTGCTCAGCGCGTTGCTTTCCTTTTTCGGTCTTCCCGAAGCACCGATGCACGAGTGGACTGTTCCCGGCGGCTGCGGATATGAAATCAGAATTACCCCCTCTCTGTGGTCTCAGGCTCGCAAGGTTGAGGTAACAGCACAGATTCCCTACATCCCCGGCGAAAAGGATGAGGGCTACGTTTCGGCCGATGATTTTGACGCTGACTTCAATGTGGAAGACTATCTTTACGATTGACAGACGGCAAAAAAACATATATAATGTCTTTGTCTTGTTTAGACAATAAATAATCAGATAAATTTTGAAAGGAGCAAATCCGCTATGGATGACCCCGGCAGTCTAATACTCAAATTAGTTTTATTGTTTGTTCTTATTCTTGTAAACGCATTTTTCGCAATGAGCGAGCTTGCCATAATCTCCCTCAACGATAATAAAATCGAAAAGATGGCAGAGGACGGCAACAAAAAGGCTAAAAAAATCGTTAAGCTCACAGAAAATTCTTCAAGGTTTTTGTCAATGATTCAGATTGGCGTTACCTTGGCAGGATTTTTGACATCAGCTTCTGCTTCAACAACCTTTGCCGAAATGCTTACGGCCAAGGTTATGGGCGTGTGGCCGATGCTGCCCCAGAACATTATTAACGGTGTCAGCGTTGTGTTAATCACAATTATAACGTCGTATTTCTCTCTTGTTCTCGGTGAGCTTGTGCCCAAAAAGATTGCGATGCAGGCTTCTGAAAAAATCAGCTTCAAAATCGTGGGCATTCTCCTTTTCTTTTCAAAGATTTTCAGCCCTCTTGTTAAAGTGCTTGCTTTGTCAACCAACGCGGTTGTGCGTCTGCTTGGCTTCAATCCCCATGCCGACGAAGAAACCGTAACCGAAGAAGAAATCAGAATGATGGTTGACGTTGGCGGTGAAAAAGGTGTTATCGAGGATGTTCAGAAAGAGATGATAAACAACATCTTTGAGTTTGACGACCTTGATGCGGGCGACACAATGACCCACCGCACCGATATGGTTGCTGTTGAGGTCAACGACCCCTTGCAGGAGGTTATCGACGTTTCCGTTGAAAACGGTTATTCAAGAATTCCCGTTTATGAAGACGACCAGGATAATATCATCGGAATTGTGTATATCAAGGATTTGCTTGAATATGTAGGTAAGAAATTGCCCGACAAAACTCTGCGCGATATTATGCGAAAGCCCTTGTATGTTCCCGAAAGCAAGGTCTGCGGTGATTTGTTTAAGGAAATGACCGAAAAGCGCACCCAGATGGCCGTTGTTGTGGATGAATACGGCGGCACTGCAGGTATTGTTACCCTTGAAGATATTATTGAAGCTATTGTGGGCAATATTCAGGACGAATACGACGATGAGGACGAGGAGATTTCAAAAATTGATGAAACTACCTTTACAATTGACGGCGTAACAAACCTTGAAGAGGTTGAAGAACTCACAGGTGTGGAAATGCCCGAGGGCAGCTATGACACCCTTGCCGGCTTCATTATTAAAAATCTCGGTTTCCTTCCTCAGGAGGGTGAAGTTTATGAGGTGATTTATGAAAACCTCAAATTCACCGTTCTTGAAGTGGATGAAAGGCGAATTGAAAAAGTCCGTGTTGAGATTTCTCCTGTTGAAGAGGAGGAAGAAGAGGAGGACTACAAGCTCTTTAACCGCGACAGAGAAAAAGATAAATAACAAAAAACTCGCTACTGTACAGTAGCGAGTTAATTTTTATCCTATTCCGCCCATAAATGCGCCAACAATGAGCACAACAAAGCAGACAGGGCAGAAAACATATTTTGCAACGGGGAAAAACCATTTGCCCAAAGGCTCGGGTCGGCCCTTGTTGACTTCTTTTTCTGCAAATTTTTTGCCCAGCACCCAGAAAAACATTATACCTGCAAGGCCTGCCCCGAGAGGGCAGATATAAACAGAAAGAATATCCATCCAATCTGAAACAATGCCCTGAATACAAAGGGAAATCAGAAGTCCTCCTCCGCACACAATCAGGCAGGACAGACTCCTTTTGAGAGAGAAATTTTCCTGCAATGTGGCAATGGAGGTTTCATAAAGATTGATTAAAGAGGTAAATCCTGCGAATAAGACCGCAACAAAGAAAACGATGCAGATGATATTTCCCCCGGGCATATTTTTGAAAAGATTCGGCAGAAATATAAACAGAAGTCCCGGCCCGCCGCTGTTGAGCTTTGCGCCCGTTGTTGCCATTGCGGGGATTATTACCAATGCCGCAAGCATAGCGGCAATAGTGTCAAAGAATGCAACGTTTCCGGCAGATTTGGGAATATCCTCTTTTTCGGAAAGATACGAGCCGTAAATTAGTGTACCGTTGCCTGCAACGGAAAGAGAAAAAAATGCCTGACCCAACGCGTATATCCAGGTTTTCCAATTTTTGAGAGCATTTATGTCAACGGAAAAAATATATTTATAGCCGTCCGATGCTCCTTGCTGAAAAGCAAGATAAACTCCGATTCCGGCAAAAAGGAGGAAGAAAACAGGCATCATAATTTTGTTGGCCTTTTCAATGCCCTTGCCGATACCGAAAATGAGAATCACCAAAGCAAGCACCAAAGCGGAAATCTGCCACGGGTTGTTGCCGAAAGATGATGCCATTGAGCCAAAAGCGCTTGCAAAATCGTCCACAGCTTCAGGTGAAAGAGTGGCTCCGGAAAAAGCTCCCACGGTATATTTTAAAATCCAACCCATAACGACGGTATAGCCGATTGCCATGGCGAAGGAGCCGATAGTGGGGATTATTCCCAAGGCTTTTCCGACAGCAGGTTTTTTGCACGCCCCGGCGAAAGCATCAATCGGCCCTGCGCGCATTGCACGGCCGAAGCTCATTTCACCGATGACACCTGTTGAGCCTATGAGCACCACAAAAAATAAATATGCAATCAGAAAAGCTCCGCCGCCAAAGGTGGAAACACGGGTGGGGAACATCCAGATGTTGCCCATTCCCACCGCCGAGCCTATGCACGAGAGCACAAACCCCCAACGGGA
>JAGBHX010000126.1 GCA_017935265.1 Clostridia bacterium
GAAAAGCAGGAAATACCCGACCAGCTTTCTCTGGATTTAGCAGGGGAAAGCGAAGTAAAAAGCGAAGGATGATATTGCATGAGATCGAGTAAAATCAAAGTTTTTTGGATCGAGATAGCTTTATTTTCATTTGTTGTTGGTTGTCTCTTCTTAATAACGATGTTTGTTTTCCCAAAAGCTGATGAACACGTTTTTTGTACATCCACATCTTTAAATTTTGACTCTATGTTTTCCTATGCTTTAAATTATGGTAACGGAAGATTGATAGGAAACATAATATGCATAGTCTTTTCTCATTTTTATGAGTTTAAATCGGTTATAATTAGTTTTGTTGTATTATTTATAATTTTCATATTGTATCGTACTTATTTTGACAGAAATTATGAAATGGTTATACCTATTGCTATTTTAGTACTTTTTATACCTGGAAGTATGTTTAGTTCGGTTTTTTTGGATTTCCCTTCATTTGTAAATTATGTGGTTCCATTATCACTTTTTCTGTTTGTGTATGCGATAATTAACAATAAATTGCAAATCAAACCTACTTATTTAAAATTTATTTCATTAGTGGTTGCCGGTATTATGGTTTGTTTGTTTAGTGAAAACACAACAGTAGTTGCTTGTTTTGCATCAATTTTATTTATTATTACTAAAGCGTTAAATAAGAAAAATATTGATAGACAACATATTTCTTTTTTGATAGCTACGTTCATTGGGTGTTTTGGAATGCTACTTATTCCCAAAATGATGGGGGTAGAAAAAAAACTTTCGTCGTACCGTGAAGTTACTTTTTCTATAACAGACATAATCGGAAATATATTGTTGGCGACGGATGTGATAAATGACTTTGTGATAGTTTTTTTTATTATTTCTTTTGGCTTAGGGTATATTGCTGTTAAACTTCGTAAAGTTGATACTATTAACTTTGCTTGTATAGCTGTTATGGGTTTACATACAGTATTTTCTTTTCTGATATATGGACAAGAAAGTAATACTTTTGTGAGATTAATTAATCTACTATTACTTGGAATGTTTTGTGTGGCAACTATAGTTTTAATTTTAAGGACGTTAGAAAGAGAAAAAGCTTTATCTAAAATTAATTGGCTAATTTTATCGGTAATTTCTGTCGGATTATTGGCATTTGTAAATCTTTCATCTAGTAAAGAAAGAATCTTTTATGTTACGTATACGCTATTATTATTGATGGCATTAGATGTATTGAAAGATTGTTTTGAATTGGGAATGTTAAGTGTTTTTATTAATAATAGTAATAAATGTCTTAGGTTTTTCGTTTTGTCTTGTTTTATTATAGTTTTTTCCTTCATACAACTTGAAAGTCAAGTAAAAGGGTTTTGTGAGTTTGCTATAAGAAACGAAAACGTAATTAATTCAACATTTGAAAGCTTTGAGGATAGATTTGGATATGGATCAAATTTTGAAATGTTTAGTTATGCAATTGATAATAAAAAGTATTTTGATCCACAGGAAAGTGTTGTTTGGCCAAGAGAAACATGGATAGATGCATTACAGTGATTTTTGTTTTAACTACAGATAGGAGGTGAATGAATGACGGCTTTATATATTATTCTCGGCATACTTTTATTTTTGTTGGTGATTTTATCGTTGCCGGTAAATATCTATGCCGAATATAAAGAAAGCTTCGTGCTTGCGGTGCGTTGGCTTTTTGTGAAGATTTACATTTATCCCCCTGCCGACAAAAAAAAGAAGAAGCCGAAGAAAGAGAAAAAGCCCAAGGAAGAAAAGCCTCAGGAAGAAGCTCCGAAAGAGGAGCCTGCAGCTCCTGCTGAGCCAAAGGAGAATTTTATCAAAACCTTCTACAACAATCAGGGTGTTCCGGGTATTCTTGAGCTTATTTCCAATGTTGCCAAAAAGCTTGGTGCAGGTCTTAAAGGAATCGGCAGAAGCTTTTATATCAGACGTCTGTGGCTTCGCATCAATGTGGGCGGCGGTAACAGCGCCGATGCCGCAATCAGTTACGGCAAAATGTGCAGTGCGGTTTACCCTGCAATGGGCTACATTCTCAGCGTTGTTCATTCAAAGAATTGCTCTGTCAAGGTTCAGCCTGATTTCCTCGGCGGTAAAACCGAAGGTGCATTTTCACTTCATCTTGCGGTTATTCCCTCAAAGTTAATCGGTGCGGCTCTTGTAATGGGCATAAAGCTTTTGGTTGAGCTTATAAAGGTGTTTATTTCAAATGCCAAAAATCAGTCCAAAGCTCCAACGGCAGAAAGTACGGCTCCTCAGGGAACCGATATCAATAATCAATCAATCGCTGAGGCTCAGGTCTCAGCTGAGAAAGGTGGAACTATATAATGAAAGAACAGTCAGCAGCAGGTATTTTAGGTACAACTATTGACAAAATCAAGGACATGGTGGATTCCCGTACAATCATCGGCGACCCCATTGATGCAGGCAACGGAATCAAGGTTATTCCTGTTTCAAAGGTAACCTACGGCTTTGCCTCAGGCGGAACAGATTTTCCCACCAAATCCTCCAAAGACCTTTTTGGCGGCGGCGGCGGAGCAGGTGTAACTCTCACTCCCGTGGCTTTCCTTGTTATCAATAACGGTAACGTTTCTATCAAATATATTTCCGAAGGTCCCGACGCTTCTGTTGAAAGAGTTGTTGGCATGATTCCTGACCTTGTAGATAAGCTCTCAGAGGTTGTGGACAAGCTTAAGGGCAAAAAGGATGCTCCTGCAGAGGTTATTGAAGAGCCCTCTGTTTTTGAACAGAACAACTGATTTTTTCTGAATCCCGTGCATATAAATGTACGGGTGATGATTGATGAAGCGGTTTTGGTCAGTTGTATTGTGTGTTGTGATTTGTGTGGGTTCTGCGTGCTTTCACTCAGAGGCTCTGAGTCTTTCTGACCTGAGCGCAGAATGTGCCGCGCTGATGTGTGCCGAAACAGGGGAATTGCTGTTTTCAAAAAATGCTTATGAAAAGCATTCTATGGCAAGCACCACCAAAATTATGACTGCACTTTTAGCCGTCGAAGAATATACCCCTGAGCGCGAGATTAAGGTCACCTCGTCAATGCTTGGGGTTGAAGGCACGTCTATGGGGCTGCTCCCCGGTGACACGGTCACCCTGCGCGGTCTTGTTTACGGTATGCTTCTTCAGTCGGGCAACGATGCCGCCAATGTAAGTGCAATTACCTTAGGGGGAAGTGCACAGGATTTTGCCCATATGATGAATCACCGTGCAAAGGAAATCGGAATGAAAAACACCAATTTCGTAACGCCGTCAGGTCTTGACGACCCCGACCATTATTCCACGGCCTACGATATGGCTTTGCTTGGTTGCGAAGCGGTGAAAAACACCGAATTTCTCAGCATTTGTTCGCAGAAAAGTGCTGTGGTTTATTACGGAAATCCGCCATACCGCAGGACTCTGTATAACCACAACCGTCTGATTTCGGGCTATGACGGTGCAGTCGGCATCAAAACGGGCTTTACCAAAAAAAGCGGAAGATGTCTTGTGTCCTGCGCTCAGAGGGATGGTGTGACCCTTGTTGCAGTTACGCTCAATGCCCCCGATGACTGGCAGGATCACCGCAAAATGCTTGATTACGGCTTTTCTGTTGTTCAGAGCACCGAGGCTGATTACCCCGACGAAGATTTGTGTCTTCCCGTTGTAGGCGGAATAACAGACAGCGTTTCATTAAGCTGCGGTGAAGTGCGCCTTGTCGGCGAAACAGACGCGGTTGAAGCCGTGCTTTTGTCCCCCCGTTTTTTGTATGCTCCCGTTAAGGCGGGGCAGGTAGTGGGGGAGGTGCGTTTTATGAAAGACGGTAAAACGGTAGCCTGTGCACCCGTAACCGCCGACGAAGATATTGAGGTTAAAACAATTCAGGTCAAAGAGCAAAAGCAATCGCTTTTCGATAAAATTAAAGATAAATTAAGGAGAATTTCAAATGACTGATGGTAGAATCAGGCTTCAGAAGTTCCTTTCTCAGTGTGCTGTTGCATCACGCCGCAAGGCAGAGGAGCTTATTTTAAACGGCAAGGTCAAGGTAAACGGCAGACCTGCACAGTTGGGTGATAAAATTCACCCCAAAAAAGACACAGTTACCGTTAACGGTAAAAAGGTTGTTTCTTCCAAAAAGCTTTATTACATTATGCTCCACAAGCCAAGAGGCTTTATCACCACAATGGAGGATGAGCGCGGCAGAAAATGCGTTGCTCAGCTTGTTGATGACGTTGGTGCAAGGGTTTACCCTGTGGGACGGTTGGACAAGGATTCAGAGGGTATGCTTCTTCTGACCAATGACGGTGCATTCGCCAACGCGATGACTCATCCCTCAAAGCACGTGCCCAAAACCTACCGTGTTACGGTGCGCCCTCAGGTTACGGAGGAAATGCTTGTCAAATTCAGCACAGGCATTGAAATCGACGGCAGAATGACCGCCCCTGTTGATGCCCACGTTATTCAGAAGGAAGAGGGCAGAGTGGTGCTTGAAATGGTGCTTCACGAGGGCAGAAACCGCCAGATTCGCAAAATGTGCGAAGCAATGGGACTTGAGGTTGCAAGGCTCAAAAGAACGGCAATCGGCTCAATCAAGCTTGGTATGCTCCAGCAGGGCAAATGGCGCAACCTCACCGAGGATGAAGTCCACAAGCTTATGGTTTCATCGGGTATGAAGGCCCCTAAAAAGTGAGGTGGAGTTATGATTACATTCAAACCAAAAGCTAATTCGGAGCTTCCCGAAAAATATAAAAACGATGACCGTGCTCTCGGCTATATCGGATATGAAGAAAACGGCAGTGAATGCGGTGTGGCAGTGTTTTATCTTGACGGCTACACAATGGAAATTGTTGAGGTTTGTGTACCTGATAAGGATGCAGAAACCCAGGAGGGTCTTATCAGAAGCTCCCTTAACTACGGCGCCAACAGAAACGCATATATAGCCTATTATTCAGCCGCCGAGGGTGTTGAGGTTGCAAAAAGCCTCGGCTTTGAAAAAAACGGGGACAGGCTCTCAGGTGAAATTCCCTTTTTGCTTGCAGGTCATTGTTGTAAACATTAAATTGAAAGGACAAAATCCAAATGATAAAGAGTATGACCGGTTACGGCAGAGCCAATAAAAGCATTGACTCACTTAATGTGACCGTTGAAATAAAAAGTGTAAACCACAGATATTTTGAGTTTTCGGCAAGGTATCCGCGAATTTACGGCTTCCTTGATGAAAAAATGAAATCCTTTGTTCAGTCAAAGGTTGCACGAGGCAAGATTGAATGCTACATTCAGGTTGAAAATCTTGAAGATGACAACGTTGTGGTTGAGGTTAACCACTCACTTGCAAAGGGCTATGTTGATGCTTTCAACGAGCTTTCAGACCGCTACGGTATCGACAACGGTATCAATGCTTCGTCTCTTGGCAGATTTCAGGATGTTCTTCTTGTGCGCCGTGAAGAGGCTGATGAAGAAAAAATCTGGTCAGCCGTTAAAGAAACAGCCGAAGAGGCCGTTAACAGCTTCATTGAGATGAGAACGGTTGAAGGCGAAAAAATGAAAAATGACATTTCTTCAAGGGCTGATTATATCCTTGAAAACGTTGCTTTCATTGAAAAGCGTTCACCCGAAACTGTTAAAGAATATAACGACAAGCTTCTTGCAAGAATGAGAGACGTTTTGGGTGACACTCACGTTGAGGAACAGCGTCTTCTCACCGAGGCTGCAATTTATGCCGACAAAATTGCCGTTGCTGAAGAAACTGTCAGACTTCGTTCTCACATTGACCAGCTTCGCACCTTCCTTGTGTCTGAGGAAGCAATCGGCAGAAAAATGGACTTCCTTGTTCAGGAAATGAACCGTGAAGCCAACACAATCGGTTCAAAGGCTCAGGATGTTGAAATTGCAAGATGTGTGCTTGAAATCAAATCCGAAATTGAAAAAATCCGTGAACAGGTGCAGAACATAGAATAAAGGAAGACTTAATATGAAACTTGTTAATATCGGCTTCGGCAGTATGTTCAATGCCGAAAGAATGACAGCAATCGTTAACCCCGATTCAGCGCCCATCAAGCGACTGATTCAGGATTACAGAGAAAAAGGCAAGCTTATTGATGCCACCCACGGCAGAAAAACAAGAGCTGTTGTAATCACCGACTGTGACCAGATTATTCTTTCTTATCTGCAGACGGAAACTCTTGCAAACCGTGTCGGCGAGCTTGTGGGGGAGGGTAATGAAAATGTCTGACGGAACTTTACTTGTTTTTTCAGGTCCTGCAGGCGCAGGTAAGGACTCGGTTCTCATTGAGTTCCTTAAAAAGAAGGTGCCCGGTGTGTGGAAGTCTGTTTCCTACACAACCAGAGCTCCCCGCAAAGGTGAAATCGACGGAATTGACTACAAATTTGTCACCCCCGAGGAATTTGAAAAGCTCATTGAAAACAACTTTTTCCTTGAGTATGCAAAATACGGTGTCAATTATTACGGAACACCGAAATCCTGCGTTGACAAGCACCTTGAAGACGGAGACGTTGTTATTCTCAAAATCGAGGTTCAGGGTGCAGAGCAAATCAAAAATATTTATCCTCAGTCAATCGGTGCATTTATTGTGCCGCCCAGCCTTGAAATTCTTGAAAAGCGTCTTCGCGAAAGAGGAACGGAAACTGACGAGGATATTCTGCGCAGGCTGAGAATTGCTGAAGACGAGCTTGCATACAGCTCAAATTATGATTATCAGATTATAAATGACAGGCTTGAAGATGCCGTTGATGATTTAACAGCGGTCATCAGAGCTCTGCAGTTAAAAAATAAATAATTAAAAGGAGATAAAATTATGTTTACACAGGACAGAGATTTAAAATTCAACCCCGATTTGAAAGAGGTGCTTTCAGGTCACGTAAGCCGTTACTCTCTCGTAAGAGCAACAGCAAAAAGAGCAAGAGAAATTTCACAGGAAGCTGAAGAAAACAAAATCATTCTCACAGAAAAGCCTGTAAGCATTGCAATTGATGAAATTATCAAAGGCGAATACGAAATCGTTGAGCCTGAAGAAATCCGCAATATCTGATTTACAATACTACATAGTTCTCGGGGAGGTGAGATGTGTTTATGAAATCAGCCGTTACGGTTGCCGTTGAAAACACGGCTTATCATTTCGATATTCCATACACATATCTGCTTCCCGAAGATATGGCTGCAAAGGCTGTTCCCGGTTGCAGGGTAATGGTACCCTTCGGTGCAGGCAATAAGGCTCGGCAGGGCTTTATTCTTTCGCTGACTCAGGCAGAGAGTAAAAAAGGACTCAAATCCGTCCAAAAGCTTATTGACGAAACACCGTTGATCAACGAAGAAATGCTGGAAATGGTAATATGGCTCAAGGACAGAACCTTCTGCACCTTGTTTGAAGCCTATAAAGCAGTTCTGCCCGTTGGTGTAACTCACAAAACGGTTGTTACTTACACCTCTGTGCCTGATGCCGACACATCTCAGATGACCGATGATGAAAAACAGATTTATGCCTTTTTGCAAAAGTCCAACGACTATAAAGAGGGCGCAAAAATCCTTTCAAAATACGGCTTCAGAAATGACAGCACAATTCTTGAAAAAATGTGCAAAAAAGGATGGCTTTACACAAACAATGAAGCTGTCCGCCGCCTTGGTGACAAAACCGTGCGTATGGTGCGCCTTACCGAAGAGGGGGAGCATGCCGTTGACGGTGAAATGAAGCTGTCGCAAAAGCAAAAAGAGGTTCTCAGCCTATTGCAGGATGTGGGTACTGCCTCAATCAAGGAAATCTGTTATTTCACCGGCTTCACTCCTGCAGTGGTATCTGCCCTTGAAAGAAAAGAGCTTGTAAGCTTCTATGATAATGAAATCAGCAGAAATCCTTACGAAAATATCGCTTCACCAGAAGCACCCAAAGAAATCGTCTTAACCGAGGAACAGACAAAGGCCTATAACAACATCCTTTCTCTCTATGAAGAGGGCAAAGGAGGAGTGTCGCTTCTTTTCGGCGTAACGGGGTCGGGCAAAACAAGTGTTTATCTGCGCCTTATTGATGAAATAATCAAAAAGGGCAAAACTGTTATTGTTATGGTGCCCGAAATTTCTCTCACGCCTCAGACACTCAATCTTTTTCACAAGCGTTACGGTCAAGAAATTGCCGTTTTCCACTCGGCTCTTTCTGTGGGTCAGCGTGCTGACGAATGGAAAAGGGTCAAAAACAAGCAGGCAAAAATCGTCATAGGCACGCGAAGTGCGGTCTTTGCCCCCGTTGAAAACATCGGTTTGATTATAATTGACGAGGAGCAGGAGCATACCTACAAATCCGAGCAAACGCCGCGCTATAATGCCAAGGATGCCGCCAGATTCAGGTGCGCCAAAAACAATGCAGTGCTGGTGCTTGCCTCAGCCACTCCGTCAATTGAAACATATGCCCTTGCCAAAAACGGCAAATATCAGCTCAACCGCCTGGAGAAGCGTTACGCTCAGGCTCAGCTTCCGCAGGTTCGGGTTGTGGATATGCTTTTGAACGGACTTGACGATTCAATGGGTATCAGCCGTGATTTGGCCGATGCTCTTCAAAAAAATCTCGACAACGGCAAGCAGTCAATTCTTCTGATGAACAGAAGAGGCTTCAACACCTTTGTTGCCTGCAAAAGCTGCGGTGAGGTTGTTACCTGCCCGTCGTGCAGTATTTCAATGACATATCACCACGCCAACGGCAGATTGATGTGCCATTACTGCGGATATTCCGTTCCATTTACCACCAAATGCCCCGAATGCGGCAGTAACGATATGCGTTATTCGGGCTTCGGCACTCAAAAAATTCAGGATGAGCTCCAAAAGCTGTTGCCCGAGGCAAGAATTCTCAGAATGGATGCCGACACCACGATGTCGCGTTTTTCTCACGAAGAAAAGCTCAAAGCCTTTGCCGACAGGGAGTATGACATTATGCTCGGCACTCAGATGGTGGCAAAAGGTCTCGACTTTGAAAACGTCACCCTCGTTGGTGTAATTTCAGCTGACAGCCAGCTTTTCAGTGACGATTTCCGCTCTCAGGAGCGAACCTTTGATTTAATTACTCAGGTTGTCGGGCGTTCGGGCAGAGGTCAGTATGAGGGCACTGCAGTTATTCAGACGATAAACCCCGAAAATGAAGTCATACGTCTTGCCGCAAAGCAGGATTATGACAGCTTCTATAATGAAGAAATCCAAATGAGAAAAATGCTCATTTATCCGCCTTTCTGCGATTTGTGTCTGATTGGCTTCGTGGGAACTGATGATGCAAAGGTCAGGGCCGCATCCCAAAGCTTTTTTGAGCAGGCTAAATCAGCTCTTTCTGCTCATAACTTTATTGCTCTGGGGCCGATGCCTGCAAGGGTGTCTAAAATCAGTAATAAATACAGACACAGGCTTATTTTAAAATGCAAAAACAGTACCCGCTTCAGAAGGGACTTAGGAAATTTGCTTTCCGCTTTCTGCAAGAAAAATCAGTTCAGCGACGTTACTGTTTATATTGATATGAACTCACAAACATTGATTTAAGGTGATTAACTATGGCTTTAAGAAAAATTGTAACAAAAGAAGATCCAATTTTGCGTAAGAAATGCCGTAAGGTTGAAGTGTTTGACAAACGCTTGTGGGACCTTCTTGACGATATGAAAGAAACTCTTTACAAAGCCGAGGGTGCAGGCCTTGCCGCTCCTCAGGTCGGTATGCTCAAAAGAATTGCGGTAATTGACGTAGGTGACGGCTACATTGAGCTGGTTAACCCCGAAATTACTGAAAGAAGTGAAGAAATTCAGGAAGAGGCTGAGGGCTGCCTTTCAGTTCCCGGTGAATTCGGTATCACACGCCGCCCCAAGTGGGTCATTGTAAAAGCTCAGAACCGTGATGGCAAATGGGTAATCTACAAGGGCGAAGACCTCAAGGCACGTTGCTTCTGCCACGAGCTTGACCACCTTGACGGCATACTTTACACCGATAATGCTGTCAGAATGCTCGCCCCCGATGAGGTAGAATAATGAAAGTAGTTTTTATGGGTACGCCCGAATTTTCTGTTCCCTGCCTTGAAAGATTGGTAAGTGACGGTCACGATGTTGCGGCAGTTTACACTCAGCCCGACAAGCCCAAGGGCAGAGGCCACCATATGATGCCGCCCCCTGTTAAAGAAACGGCAATGAAGTATGACATTCCCGTTTATCAGCCGCAGAAGCTTCGCCAAAGCGATGCTTTTGAGGTACTCAGCGAAATCAACCCCGACATTATAATTGTTGTGGCTTACGGACAGATTCTTCCCAAAAACATCCTCGACATTCCGAAATACGGCTGTGTCAACATTCACGCATCTCTTCTTCCTAAATACAGAGGTGCCGCTCCTATTCAGTGGAGCGTTGTTGACGGAGAAAAGGTAAGCGGTGTTACATCAATGCAGATGGATGTGGGTCTTGACACCGGTGATATGCTCCTCAAAGCTGAAACTCCCATCGGTGAAAATGAAACAGCAGGGGAGCTTCACGACAAACTCTGTGTAATGGGCGCTGAGGTTATGAGTCAGACTATCACAGCTCTTGAAAAAGGCGAAATCACGCCCGAAAAGCAGGATGACGCTCTTTCCAACTATGCGCCGATGCTCACAAAAGAGCTTTGCCCCATTGATTGGAATTTAACGGCACAAGAGGTTCATAATAAGGTCAGAGGTCTTTCTCCCTGGCCGGGTGCAACTGCTATGTGCGGTGACAAGCTTTTCAAAATTCACAAAACCGTTCTTGCAGGTGAAGTTAAAGGCGCGGCAGGTGAAATCATCGAAAGCGGCAAGCGTCTTGTTGTTGCCTGCGGTGACGGCAACGGTGTTGAAATCATAACACTTCAGGCTCAGGGCAAAAAGGCTATGCCCGCCGCTGATTTCTTGAGGGGAAATTCTATTCCGGCAGGGGAATTTTTTAAATAAGGAGTAATCTTATGTTTTACGGTTACGGTTATTTTTCATATCTGCTTTTTATGCTTCCCGTTTTTATCCTTGGTATGGTTGCTCAGTCCAAGGTCAAAAGCGCATATAACAGATATTCAGCAGTCAGAAATTCAAAGGGTCTCACGGGTGCCGCCGCGGCGCAGATGATTCTCAATCACTACGGTATTTCCGACGTTGCCGTTGTTCCCGTTGCAGGCAAGCTTTCTGACCATTATTCACCCAATGAAAAGGTAATCCGCCTTTCCGAGGGCGTTTATAACAGCGCGTCTGTTGCCGCTGTGGGAATTGCCTGCCACGAAGCAGGTCACGCCGCTCAGCACGCAGAGGGCTATATGCCCAACAAAATCCGAACGGCTCTTGTGCCGTTTTGCAACTTCGGCTCACGCTTTGGCATAATCATCGCTTTTATCGGCGCATTCATTGCCGCACTTGCCAATATGGCTTACATCGGAGAAATGATGATTTACATCGGCCTTGCTCTTTACGGACTTGTTGCTGTTTTTCAGCTTGTAACACTTCCCGTTGAGTTTAACGCCAGCAAGCGTGCAATGGAGGTCATTGAGTCTGACGGACTTTTGTATGATGCCGAGGAAATCCGCGGTGCCAAAAAAGTGCTTTCAGCCGCGGCAATGACTTATGTGGCCGCTCTTGCAACCTCGGTTGCCAACTTGCTTTATTACATTATCCGCTTCACAGGCGGAAGTCGCAGGAGATAACTATGAAATCACCAAGGCAAAGTGCTTTTGATATTCTTTTAAAAATTCATAAGGATTCGGCATATTCAAACATTGCCCTTGACGCTGAGCTTGATTCTCAACCTCTCAGCGGTGTTGACAGAGCCTTTGTTTCTGCCTTGGTTTACGGTACTCTCGAAAGGGCAATCACCCTTGATTATCAGATTGAGCAGTATCTCACTCAGCCTGTTTCAAAGCTCAAGGCTCAGGTTCTTACGGCTTTGAGAATGGGCGCGTATCAGCTTTTGTTTATGGACAAAATCCCTTCTTCTGCGGCCGTGAACGAAAGCGTTAAATTAGTCAAAACCAATTCCTGCTCCTTTGCCGCAGGGCTTGTAAATGCCGTGCTTCGCAAGGTGAGCGCAAACGGAATTGTTCTTCCAGAAAAGAAGGGACTTTACTATTATTCAATCAAATATTCCTGCCCCAAGTGGCTTATAAAGCTGTGGAAGGATGCCTACGGAGAAGAAAATGCCGTAAAAATTGCAAAGGCATCTCTCGGCGGAGCAGAAACCGTTCTCAGGGTAAATACCCTCAGAACCACCGCCGATGAGCTTACGGCTTCGCTGAATAGTGAGGGTGTTAATTGCCGTAAGGCGGAATTTGATGAAAATGCACTTGTGCTTGAAAAGGCAGGCAGTCTTAAAAAGCTCAGAGCTTATGATGACGGGCTTTTTCACGTGCAGGACACAGCCTCTCAGCTTTGCTGTAAGGCTCTGGGGGCAAAGGCGGGGGACACGGTGCTTGACATCTGCTCCGCGCCCGGAGGCAAGGCTTTCACCACCGCCCAATATATGAAAAATGAGGGCAGAATTGTCGCCTGCGATATTTACGAGGGCAGGCTTAATCTTATTAAAAACGGCGCTCAACGGCTTGGGATTTCAATTATCGAAACCGCCGAAAATGACGGAAGCGTACATAATTCCGACTTTCCGATGGCTGACAAAATCCTCTGTGACGTGCCTTGTGCAGGCCTCGGAGTTATCCGCCGCAAGCCCGAAATCCGCTTCAAGGACGGGGCTGAGGTTGACAAATTACCTGAAATACAGTATTCTATATTGAAGGCGTCTGCCGGTTATCTTAAAAAAGGCGGAGTATTGGTGTATTCCACCTGCTCACTTAACCCGGCAGAAAATGAAGAAATCATAACCCGTTTTCTCAACGAAAACAGTGATTTTGAATCTTTAAAGGTGCTTCCCGAAATTACCCGTTACGGTGAGGACACCGACTATCTGACATTGATGCCGCATATTCATTCAAGTGACGGCTTCTTTGTTTCAGCTATCCGCAGGAGGATTGACTCTTGAGCTTTACTACCGACATAAAATCAATGAATAATGACGAAATCCGTCAGCTTTGCGCTGATTTGGGCCTTCCAAAATTCAGAGCCGACCAGCTTTATTCCTGGCTTCAGAAGGTCGGTGTTTCAAGCTATGATGAAATGACCAACATTTCAAAGGATTTGCGTCAGACACTCAGCGAGAAATATCCTCTTCATTGCTGTGAAATCGAATTAAAGCGTGTTTCAAAAATTGACGAAACCGTCAAATATCTTTTCCGTCTGCACGACGGAGAATTTATTGAATCCGTTTTAATGAAATATAAATACGGCTACACTCTGTGTATTTCTTCACAGGTGGGCTGCAAAATGGGGTGTATGTTCTGCGCCTCCACTAAAAGCGGATGTGTCCGCAACCTGACGGCAGGCGAGATGATAGGCCAGATTCACGCCGCCCAGCGTGATATGAACGTGAGAGTTTCCCACGTTGTCATTATGGGAATGGGTGAGCCCCTTGACAATTTTGACAACGCAATGCGTTTTCTTGAGCTTGCCGGGGATGAAAAAGGACTTAATCTCGGTATGAGAAACATATCCCTTTCTACCTGCGGAATTGTTCCGCGTATGTATGAGCTTATGGAAAAGAATATGCAGATTACTCTGTCTGTTTCTCTCCATGCTCCCGAAAATGAACTGCGCTCAAAAATTATGCCCGTCAACCGCAAGTATCCTCTTGATGAGCTTATGAAGGTGTGCAGATTATACGCCAAAAAAACTTCAAGAAGAATTTCTTTTGAATACGCAATGATTGCAGGGGTCAACGATACGCCTGAATGTGCCAACAAGCTGGCTAAGCTTGTTAAAGGTATGCTGTGCCACGTCAATCTGATTCCTGCCAACGAAATTGATGAAAGCTCCCACAAACGAAGCGGAGAAAAAGCACTCAGAAATTTCTGTGACATTCTCAGTTCCCAAGGTGTGAATGTCACCGTGAGAAGAAGCCTTGGTTCAGATATAGATGCCTCTTGCGGTCAGCTCCGCTCCAGGCGCGAAAAACAATCTCCGACAGGGAGGGAGTAACAATGAAAATATCTGCAAAAAGTGATAAAGGCATAGTCCGTGCCAACAATCAGGATTCCTACGCCGCAGGTGAGCTTCCGGGCAACGTGGCGTGGGCAGTTGTGTGTGACGGTATGGGCGGTGCCGCAGGCGGAAACGTAGCAAGCGCAACCGCCGTTAAGGTTATTTCAGAAAAAATTGCAACCTGTTACCACCAGGGTATGAGTGACAATTCTATCCGCAATCTGCTTATTTCCGCTGTTGAAAGTGCAAACGCACTTGTGCTTGATGCCGCAAGAAAGAATGAAGCTCTTGACGGTATGGGAACAACGGTCGTGGCGGTTATCGTTAATGTTGACATCGTTTATGTTGTCAGCGTCGGCGACAGCAGAGCATACATTCTGTCCGACTCTCTTTTTCAGGTGACTACCGACCACTCTGTTGTTCAGGGAATGGTTGACCGCGGTGAAATCACCAAGGAAGAGGCCAGATACCACCCGAAAAAGAATATCATCACACGTGCTCTCGGCATTGATGATGAAGTCAGAGCCGACTTTTTCCGTGAAGATATTAACAAAGAAACCGACATCGTTCTTATCTGCACAGACGGTCTTACCAACTTTGTAAGCGAAGCAGACATATGCTCTGTGGCTCATAACAGCGATGTATATGAAATTGCCGACAATCTTGTCAAGGCTGCCAATGAAAACGGCGGCGGCGACAATATTACGGTTGTAGCCCTTTCAAACTGAGGTGAAATTTATGGAAAGTTATGTAGGAAAACGACTTGACGGACGATATGACATACGTGAAATAATCGGCGTTGGCGGTATGGCTGTTGTTTATAAGGCATACGACATTATTGACGACCGAATTGTTGCCGTTAAGGTTCTCAAAGACGAATATCTTGCCAATGAAGAATTCCGCCGCAGATTCAAAAACGAATCCAAGGCAATTGCAGTTCTTTCACATCCCAATATTGTAAGAGTATTTGATGTGAGCTACGGTGAAAAGCTTCAATACATAGTTATGGAATATGTTGAAGGCATCACACTTAAAGAATATATCGAGCAGCAGGAGGTTATCAACCAGAAGGAGGCTGTGTATTTTGTTATGCAGATTCTCCGTGCCCTCCAGCACGCTCACGACAAAGGCGTTGTCCACCGCGACATCAAGCCTCAGAATATAATGCTCCTTGAAAACGGAACAATCCGTGTAACTGACTTCGGTATTGCCCGTTTCAGCAGAAGTGAAACACGCACGCTCTCCGATTCTGCAATCGGTTCGGTTCACTACATCAGCCCCGAGCAGGCAAGAGGTGACGTAACCGACGACAGAGCTGACCTCTATTCTGTGGGTGTAATGTTCTATGAGATGCTCACAGGCAAGCTTCCCTTTGTGGCAGACAGCTCTGTTTCAGTTGCCATTATGCAGCTTCAGAACGACCCTGAGCTTCCCACTAAGGTCAACCCCGATATTCCTGTCGGTCTTGAGCAGATTATTATGCGCGCTATGAAAAAGAACGTCAACGAGCGTTATCAGTCAGCGGCTGAAATGATTCTTGACCTTGAAGAGTTCAAGCGCAACCCCTCAATCCGCTTCAACTATTCCTTCTTTGTTGACAATGAGCCTACAAAATCAATCAAGAAGGCTCCCGTTAACAATGCTCCGGTTAAAATCGAGGATGAAGAGGACGAGGAGGAAGAGGTTGTTAAAAACCGTACGATTCCCGTTCTTGTGGGCATTATAGTTGCTCTTGTTGTTGCAATCGGTGTTCTCAGCGTTGCCGCTGTTCACTTCGGTTGGGTGGATATCGGACTCTTCAGCAAAAAAGAGGTTCCCAAATTTGTGGGAATGAACTATTATGATGAAATTGAAGGTGTTTATGAGGAGTTCAACTTTGCTGAGCCTCTTATAGTAAACGACGATGAAAAAGCTCCCGGTACGGTAATTACTCAGTCACCCGATGCTGGCACAAAAATAGACGCAGACAAAACGGTTATTCAGCTCACAATTGCAGTCAGCAGTGAGCAGATTACCATTCCCGACAATCTTGTGGGTAATGACTATGCCTATGTTGTTTCTCAGCTTGAGGGTCTGGGCTTCACCGTTAAGCCACGCAAGGTTGAGCTTGCAGGCATTGACCCCGGTACGGTTGTTAAGGTTTCACCGTCATCAGGCACTATGGCAACGGCAGGTGACGTTGTAACAGTTGAGTATAACGCATACGAGGGCGAAGAGGTTGAATACGTAACCGTTAAGGACGTAACCGGCCTCAGAGCGGCTGATGCCAAAACGCTTCTCACTTCAATCAACCTTGATGTCAAGATTGAAGAGGTCTTCCACGAAACCATTCCGGTAGGCATTGTCACAGCTCAGAGCGTTGCTGACAAAGCAAAGGTTCCCGAAGGAACAGAGGTTATCGTTTACGTCAGCAAGGGCCCCGACCCCAGCGTTTCCACCACAGTCAAATTCAGATTGCCCGGCTCATGGGATTTGAGAAAGCTTGAAATCAAGTTCAACGGTGAAACAATCAAAACCGAAGAAAATGTTCTTATGAGCGGTTCAAGCTATAATGTTGAGGTTAAGGGCTACGGCGCAAGCGATAAGCTTGAAGCTTATATTGACGGTCAGCTTTATTATGAGTGCCTCATCAATTTCGGCTCTAACCCGCCCAACACCTATAACGAGGCAACATATTCTCTTCAGCAGCCCACTGAGCCTGTTGAAGACCCGACAGAACCCTCCTCAGACCCAACATCAGATATGAACACAGGTGTATGATGCAGTACGACGGAATTATTATTAAAGGCATTGGCGGCTTCTATTATGTAGAGGCCGCCAACCAAATATTTGAATGTAAGGCAAAGGGGATTTTTCGCAAAGAAAAAATCACCCCCGTTGCAGGTGATAAGGTGACGATCAGCGTGCAGGAAACGGGCTATAACTCCATTGAGGTTATTGCTCCGAGAAAGAATGTTCTTGCCCGCCCGCCGGTTGCCAACATTGACAAGCTCTTTGTTGTGTCCTCCACCTGTGAGCCTAACCCCAACACCCTCATCATTGACCGACTCACGGTGATTGCCGAGCACAATCACATTGAGCCTGTGGTGGTGTTTACCAAAACTGATTTAAAGCCTTGCGACGAGCTTATTGAGATTTATCGTCTTGCAGGGATAAAGGCTTATGCCTTTTCATCCCTTGACGGTAGCGGTGCTGATGAAATCAAAGCCGAAATTGCAGGATGCACAAGCGCTTTCACGGGCAACACAGGTGTTGGCAAGTCGACGCTTCTCAATTTTATTGACCCCGACATAAACCGTGAAACGGGTGAAATCAGCTCAAAGCTCGGCCGTGGCCGTCACACCACACGCCACGTTGAGCTTTATAAAATCGGTGACGGCTATGTTGCCGATACTCCCGGCTTTTCTTCTTTGGATTTTGAAAGCGGAGAGGTCATTTTAAAGGACGATTTGCAGTATTGCTTCAAGGAATTTGACGAATATATCGGCACATGCAAATTTACCTCCTGCGCCCATGTTAACGATAAGGGCTGCAGTATTGTTGAAGCCGTAAAAAACGGTGAAATAAGTGAGTCAAGGCATTCAAGCTATGTTGCCTTGTATAACGAAGTTAAGGATATTAAGGAGTGGCAGCTTTGAAAAGATGGGTGATTTTAGGCGCGGCAGAAATCAAGGATTATTCTGCAATAAAGGCCAAAATAGCTGAGGATGATTTTATTGTCTGTGCCGACGGAGGGCAGAAGCACCTTGAACCGTTGGAACTTAAAGCCGATTTGTATTTAGGCGATTTTGACTCTTCAAAAAAGCCTGACACAGATGCGGAAATTCTCACCTATCCCATTGAAAAAGATGACACCGATATGATGCTTGCCGTCAAAGAGGGTATAAAAAGAGGATGCAGAAGCTTTGTGCTTTTCGGCGGAATGGGTGGCAGGTTTGACCACACCTTTGCCAATATTCAGACTCTTCTCTTTGCCGACAAAAAGGGAGCAACCGCAATCCTTGCCGACGAAAACAATTTTGCCTTTATCCTCAGAAACGACAAAGCCTATATTGAAAGAAACGTCAACGAAAAAGTTTCTTTCTTCCCGCTCAACGGGCCTGCCCACGGTGTGAGCCTTGAAGGGTTTTATTACGAGGTAGATAATATTTCACTTTTTCCTTACGACACTCTTGCCACAAGCAACTTTGTTATTGCCCCTCAGGGAAAGGCAACCGTAAAAAAGGGCACACTTTTAGTTGTTATTTCCAACGAAAAACAGTAACCGAATTAAACCGCCGTCATAGTATGTAATAAAAGCTATGACGGTGGTGTTTTTTATGAGATGTCGCGGCAGGCGAGGGCAGATAAACTGGGGAGCAATAATAGCCGCATTCGGCTTAGGGCTGGTGGTTTCCTTTTGTTGCTCCAACTCAATTCTCATAGCCATTCTGGCTGTTGTGATAATCATACTCGGCATCGTCATATCAAAATAAGGAGGAGCGCTATGCAAGTTGTATTGGTAAAAAGCCCCAAGGCATTAAGAGGAATTCTCCGTTTTATTTTCGGTATCAAAAAAGAGGATATTACATAAACCAACAGCTCCCTTGCGAAAAGGGAGCGTTTTTTATTGCCGCCTTAATTTGGATATGTAATATCTTGAAAAAATCCCATTATATGCTAAAATAACATCGGTGATGTTATGACTATTCAGGAAACTCTGTTTTCGATGCAGGATTTAAAATACCGCGATTTTCATTCGGCGCTTATGCCCACCGTTGATAAAGAAAAGGTCATCGGTGTCCGTGTGCCTGCACTTCGCAAATTTGCCAAAAGCATTTACGGCACTCCCGAAGCAGAAGAATTTTTACTTTCCTTGCCCCACATATATTATGAAGAAAACAATCTTCACGCATTCCTGATTGAACTAAACGGAAATTATGATGAAACGCTTTTGCTCCTTGAAGCTTTTTTGCCGTATATTGACAACTGGGCAACCTGCGATATGCTAACTCCAAAATGCTTCAAAAAGCACCTCACTTCTGAAAAATGCATTGAATGGATGAATTCTGATCATCCTTACACCGTGCGCTTCGGCATTGAAATGCTGATGAAATTTTTCCTTGATGAAAAATTCTCACCCGAATATCTCTGCTTGGTTGCATCTGTGAAAAGTGAGCATTACTATGTTAAAATGATGATTGCCTGGTATTTTGCAACTGCATTAAGCAAACAATATGAATCAACGATTCCGATTTTTAATGATAAATTGCTGCCTGTGTGGGAGCATAACAAAGCCATCCAAAAGGCGGTTGAAAGCCTCAGAATCACAAAAGACCAAAAAGAATTACTGAAAAATCTAAAAATAAAATAATAATCGCCTTATTTTGTTGATTTTTTTTGTCAGGTATGTTAAAATTAACGAGTTAAAAAATATTGCGAAGCATTTGCTTTCGGAGGTTATAAAAGTGGCTAAAAAGTATTTAATTGTTAACGCAGACGACTACGGAATGTGCAACGCGGCCAATGAAGCTGTTGAGGAACTTTTTCAGGGCGGTTGGCTCAAATCGGCAACCGTTATGATTCCTTGCCCCACGGCTAAGCATGCTGTTGATTTTTCAATTGCTCATCCCGAATATCCTATCGGTGTTCACCTTACAATGACAAGTGAATGGGGCAAATACCGTTGGAAGCCCCTCACCGACGGCAAATCTCTTATTGATGAAGAAGGCTTTATGTGGCACGAAAGTGACCAGGTTGAAAAGAACGCTTCATATGAAGACCTTGAAAAGGAAATCCGCGCTCAGATTGACCTTGCTCACTCCTGGGGTATGAAGCCCTCACATATTGACAACCACATGGGCTCGCTCTATGGTCATTACACAGGCCGTCTCGGTCTTTCTAAAATGACACTTCGCATCTGCGGCGAATACGGCTATGCCTACCGTCTTTACGTTAAGCACGATAAGCGTATCTGCCCCAACGGCACGCCCTACATTCTCTACAGCGCCGTTACTCTTCTTTCAAAGCGCTGGGGCAAGAAGTATAATGTAATCATTCCCGATTACCTTCTTTTCCCCGATTGGAACGACGAAATGCGCGAGAGCTATGAGAAATACCGTGAGATGATTCTCAAGCAGTGGACTGACCTTCCCGACGGTGTAACCGAAACCTTTGTTCATCCCTCAGTTGAGTGTGATGAGCTCAAGGGCATCACCGCAAGATGGAGAGACAGAGTCTGGGAATATCAGCTTATGAAAGACCCTTATGTACATAAGTATCTTGAAGACCACGGCGTTGAGCTTATCAGTTATAGAGAACTGATTAAGATGCGTTCAAAGTAATTACAGAGCCGCCGAAAGGTGGCTCTTTGAGTTAGAAGGAATAAAATGTCTTATAAATACGAGCTTCATTGCCATACGGGGGAGGTAAGCACCTGTGCCGATGCTCCCGCGGCTCAGACTGTGGA
>JAGBHX010000127.1 GCA_017935265.1 Clostridia bacterium
AGGTTAACCTTTTCAACAGGAAGTGCCTTGCCGTTGATTACAGCGCAAAGAGGAAGAATGAGAGTTGTGTCGATGATGTTAGCACCGATGATATTACCAACTGAAAGCGATGATTCCTTTTTGCGGATAGCAGTAAGTGTTGTTACAAGCTCAGGAAGAGAAGTGCCCAAAGCAATTACGGTAAAGCCGATGATTGTTTCGCTGATACCGATTTCGGTGGCAATTGTTTTACCCGATGAAACAAGGAACTCTGCGCCAAACACAATTGATGCTGTTCCGATAATGAAGAAAAGGACCTTTGAAGGAATTTCTTTCTTTTCGTGAGCGTCGATTTCGTCTCCCTCAGCACCTTTTTTGCCCTCGATGAGGTTGCTTATCATAAACACAAGGAAAATAGCCCAAAGAACATAAGCAGACCAGGTGGGAAGTGAATTGTTCAAAGAAAGAACAGTTAATCCGATTATAGCGGCAAGAAGAAGCGAGCCTTTTAATGAGAAGCTTTTTCTGTTGATTACCCCTGCCATTGCAACAAGAGAAACACCCATAATCAAAGTGGTGTTTGCCGTAACAGAGCCAACTGCGTTACCAATTGCAAGCTGAGCAGAGCCATTCATAGCAGCCCTGACCGAAACGAGTAATTCGGGCAAAGTGGTGGCAAAAGAAACAATAGTTGCACCAACAACGAACTTAGGGATACCTGTTGCCTCAGCAAACCACGAGGCTGAGTCAACAAACCAGTCACCGCCCTTGATTGTTAAAACAAGTCCAACAGCAAAGACAGCTGCTGCCACAAGGATAAGCGGTCCGCCTGTCAGCGAATCAAAAAAAGAAAAGCCAAAAAATTCCATCCTATACTCCTCCGATTGAAACAATAATACCTCATTAATATAACATATTTCACAGCTAAATACAACACACTTTCAGAATTCAAGCAAAAAAACAGCTTACGGAAAAAACTTCCGTAAGCTGAAACTTTATAAGCCCAAAAGATGAGTTATACCAAAAATATAAACAATAAATGCAACACCGAAAATTGCCATGAGACCCCATACAATGTCACGGATAACCTCTTTTTCATCTGCACCCATAATATAGCGCAAAACGGACCAGAAGTTTTTGCCGAACAAATCGAAATAGCCAATTGTGTAGGTTGAGAATGATGACGGGTCGCTTTCGTCAATTTCAAACACACGCACACCGCGGGTAATTTCCTTGCCGTAGCTTCTGAAGGATGCACCGGGGGTCTGAATAATATTCACGCCGTGGAGCTCACTTGTGAAGCAGTTGATGTGGTCGTGACCGAAAACGAGGGCACAGACGTCACCCTTTTCACGCAGGGCTTCAAGCTGACCAAAATCCTTTTCGGTGGTCTCGGCATATTCAAGAGCATATCCCTTGGCGCGTGTGGTGTCAAGCTTATAATACTTCTTATCGTGGCCGTTGTAAACAGCATTCTTGTCGTCCTTATCACATTCAACAAAAAGCTCCTTGGTTTCAGGCACGGGAATGTGCTGGAACATAAGAGAAGGAACCGGCTCACCGCCGTTGGCCTCACGAATCTCATCACTCTTGCGCTTATACCATTCAATTGCTTCTTTTTTTACATATTCAAAGCCGTTACCGTTGCCGTCATCCTTGCCGGCAGAGTCCATCATCCAGAGGTTGTAAATCACCTTTTCACCCTTGGAGTCATAAATGGGAACGTTGTATGTATCACAGTCGAGCTCAGGCTCATCAGAATTAAGACCGAAGAAATATTTATAATCCTTATAGCAATCAGCCTGCTCCTGCTTCGAGAGAGCGTTGCGGTCATCGTGATTGCCGTAAATCATACAGAAAGGAATCTTACGCTTTTCAACGGGTTTGAGGATATGAGACAAGGCCTTTCTGATGCGCTTTTCGGTGATTTCCTTTTTCTTATTTTTAAGAGGACCGATAATAGCATCATCAACGTGGTTGCCGAGGATATTGTCACCTGTGAAGACTATTAAATCAGGCTTAACCTTGTCATAAGCCGCATTGAGCATTTTAACCATTGCACTGCGGACGATATGCATATCCTGCGGGTCGCTGACCTGCATAATTGTTAATTTTCCGCTTTTGGGGAACTGAATTTTTCTTTCTACTTGCATTTTGGCACCCTCCTAACCACTTGATTATATCATTTTAAAAAATAATATTCAAGGGCTTTACACCAAAAGAGAACAAATTAAGTTGCTCAATTCCGTAGGATTTTCAACAGGCATACCGCCGATAAGTCTTGCGGAAGAATAGAGAATTTTAGCGTAGTCTGCGATTTTTTCTCTGTCGGTTTCATAAAGTGATTTGAGCTTGTCTGCAATAGGATGCTCTGCGTTGATTTCAAGCACAATTTTTGCTTTGATCCGGCTGTCCTCACCGGGAATTGAATTGAGAACCTTTTCCATTTCGATTGAAACGTCACCCTCACTTGTGAGGCAAACAGGATGATTTTTGAGCTTATTTGTAAAGCGCACTGCCTCAACGCTGTCGCCAAGGGCCTCACTCATACATTCAAGCATATCCTTTGCAGATTCATTCTCCTGCTTGATTGCATCCTTTTCTTCCTGGGTGTCAAGGTCAATATCGTCGGCACAGATGTTTGCAAATGTTTTTTCTCCGTAAGTCTGAAGCATCTTGAGCACAAATTCATCAATACCCTCTGTGAGATAAAGCACCTCATAGCCCTTATCCTTGAGAGAATCTGCCTGAGGAAGCATATCAATTTTATCAAAGGTTTCACCGCAGGCATAAAGAATTGATGTCTGTTCAGCGGGCATACGCTCAACATATTCCTGCAAGGTTACAAGACGCTTTTCTGTTGAGGAATAGAACATAAGAAGCTCTTTGAGCTCAGCGGCATATCTGCCGAAATCAGCATAAACGCCAAGCTTAATCTGTGAACCGAAGGCATTGAAGAAGGTAATATATTTGTCTCTGTCGTTTCTGAGCATCTTTGTAAGCTCAGACTTAATCTTTTTCTCAATGTTTTTGGCAATAAGCTTAAGCTGATAGTCGTGCTGGAGCATTTCACGTGAAATGTTGAGAGAAAGGTCGGGGCTGTCGACAATACCTTTAACGAATCCAAAATAATCGGGAAGCAGATCTGAGCACTTATCCATAATCATTACGCCGTTGGAATAGAGCTGGAGACCTTTTTCAAAATCCTTTGAGTAAAAATCCCAGGGAGTCTTTTCGGGAATGAAAAGCATTGCATCATAAGACACCTGACCCTCGGTTTTGGAGTGAATTATGTGCAGAGGCGCGGTATAATCGTGAAACTTGTCCATATAAAACGACTTGTA
>JAGBHX010000012.1 GCA_017935265.1 Clostridia bacterium
AGACCCCACAATGTTGGATTTTTATAAAAACAGACGAAAACATAACGGCAAAAGCCAAAAGGATTGATTCAATGAAAGCTTTTAAAAAGATTATCTCAGTTTTGCTTTGTGCGGCTCTTTTGATGAGTCTGTGCTCCTGCGGAAATAATGATTACGACGGAACAGGTCTCCCTGAGTCTGTGTTTATTTCTGAAGAAAAAAATGACGATTTCCGATACGAGGTGTATGAGGACTATACTATTATTACTGAGTACTTCGGTGAGGATTTCAGAGTTAACATTCCTTCTCGCCTTGGCGGAAAGAGTGTTAAAGGAATCGGTGATAACGCCATAGGTAAAAGCGTTCTTGCAATTGAAATTGTTGATATCCCAAAGAGCGTTGTTTACATTGCGCCGTCTGCTTTTTCCGGCTGTACCACCACAACTATCTATACTGTCGCTGAGGGCAATCCTGTTTACAAAAGTAATGACGGTGTAATTTATTCTAAAGACGGAAAAAGCCTCCTTCATTATCCTTCCGGTAAACTTGAGGAGTCAATTACCGTTGCCGACGGAATTGAAACCATTGGCGGTTATGCTTTTGCCAACAATGAGGACGTTGTTAAAATTTCACTTCCGTCAAGCGTTAAAGCAATTGAAGAACACGCTTTTGACGGTTGTGATAAGCTGAATCAACTTAATTTCCCCGAAGGTATTACTGAAATAGGTGCTTATGCCTGTTATGAGTGCTCCTCACTTGCCGAAATTAAATTGCCTGAGAGCCTTAAAATAATCAATGAACACGCATTTGATTACTGTATTTCTCTCAAGGATGTAACTGTTCCGAATTCAGTTGTTCAGATTGGAGACGGTGCGTTTATGCGATGCAAGAGTCTGAGCAAAATTATGCTCCCGTCTTCACTTGAACGATACGGTTATCAGGTGTTTACGGGCTGTAATATGCTTGAGGAGTTTAAAATTGCTCCCGGTAACCAAAATTTCAGAATTTCTGACGGTATTCTTTACTCTTTTAAAGGCGATGAGCTTGTTGATTATCCATATGCAAAAGGAGAGGCAAAAGTCAAAATCAATAACAGTGTAAAATCTGTAAGAGCATATGCTTTTTATAAAGACACGACCCAGTCTGAAGCGGATTTATCCGACTACATCGTTGAGATCGATTTTTCAAATGTTGAAAAAATCGGGGCATATGCATTCGCTAACCGTGATGCAATCGGTGCGGTGCAGCTTCCTTCAACTCTCAAGGATTTAGCCACGACTGCTTTCTACGATTGTATCAATATATCTGCATACAGAGTTGCAGATAATGAAAACTTTGTTTCGATAAATGATGTTTTGTTTTCTGCCGATAAGAAAACACTTCTTGCTTATCCCGTAGGAAATAACAGCCTCAGCTACACAATTCCCGAAGGGACTGAATCCGTTGCGGATTATGCTTTTATGAATGCTTCATATCTCAATGAGGTTAAATTCCCTTCGACTCTCAAGACTATCGGAGATTACAGTTTCCATAAGCTTGTAATGCTTGAAAATGTTGAATTAGGCAATTCTCTTGAATCATTGGGTAAATATGCTTTTGCCAACTGCGTTTCTCTTGAAAATATTAGAATTCCCGATAACACGATTGACTCTATTCCGGACGGTGCTTTTACCTGTTGTGACGGCTTGTTTGATTTCAAGGTGCCTTACGGTGTTAAATCTATCGGTGAAGAGGCTTTCAGAGAAAATGCATATCTTGTATATATCGATATTCCCGAAACTGTTACAGAGATTAAGACCTATGCTTTTTATGATATGGATAATCTCACAGAGGTCGAAATTCCTGCAACGGTTACGGATTTTGGTAAAGAGATTGTTACAATCTGCAACGAGAATGACCCTGATAAGGTTACGCTCTTTGTAACAGAAGGGTCACCTGCAGAGGAGTACGCTAAAACATACAATATTCCGTATGAAATCAATTAAGGAGATGTTGTCAGTATGAATCTTAATGTAAAAAAAAGAGAAGAATGTACCTTTGATATGCTTTCACTCGGCGAAGTTATGCTTCGCCTTGACCCTGGTGAGGGAAGAATTAAGACCACTCGCAGCTTCAGAGCCTGGGAAGGCGGCGGTGAATACAATGTTGCCCGCGGTCTTCGCAGATGCTTCGGCCTCAAAACAGCAGTAGTAACTGCACTTGCAGACAATGAAATTGGTCGTCTTGTTGAGGACTTTATGCTCCAGGGCGGTGTTGATACCTCGCTTGTTAAGTGGGTAAAATATGACGGAATCGGCAGAAGTGTCAGAAACGGACTTAACTTCACAGAACGAGGCTACGGTATCAGAGGTGCCGTAGGTGTGTCCGACAGAGGCAACACAGCCGCTTCTCAGCTTAAAGTCGGTGACATTGATTGGGAATACATTTTCGGTACTCTCGGTGTCCGTTGGCTTCATACAGGCGGTATTTTTGCCGCATTGTCAGATACAACAGCTCAGGTTGTTATTGAAGCCGTAAAATGCGCCAAGAAATACGGAACCATCGTTTCCTATGACCTTAATTACCGTCCTTCTCTTTGGAAAGATATCGGCGGTCAGGCAAGAGCTCAGGAGGTTAATAAAGAAATTGCAAAATATATCGATGTTATGATCGGCAATGAAGAGGATTTCACAGCCTGCCTCGGTCTTGAGGTTGAGGGAAATGACGAAAACCTTAAGGAGCTCAACATTGACGGATACTATAAAATGGTTGAAAACGCAGTTAAGGTTTATCCGAATTTCAAGGTTATTGCCACAACCTTGCGCACAGTTAAAACTGCAACGGTTAATGACTGGAGCGCTATCTGCTGGTCAGAGGGCAAAATTTACAACGGACTTGAAATGCCCGGTCTTGAAATTCTTGACCGTGTCGGCGGCGGTGACAGCTTTGCCTCAGGTCTTGTTTACGGACTTATGGAGCTGGGTGATGCTCAGCGGGCTGTTAACTACGGCGTTGCTCACGGTGCATTAGCAATGACAACTCCCGGTGACACCTCAATGGCTTCTAAAGCCGAGGTTGAAAGAATTGTCGGCGGTGCAGGCGCGAGAGTACAGAGATAATTCAGAAAGGTTGATTGTATTATTATGGATAAAGAACAGATTTTAACAAGAATTCAGGACTGCGGTATAGTTGCCGTTGTCAGAGCAGAAACAACAGATGAAGCTGAAAGAATTGTTGATGCTTGTATGGAGGGCGGAGTAGCTGCTATTGAGCTTACCTTCACTGTACCTCACGCAGACAAAGTAATTGAAGCTTTGGCTAAAAAATACAGCCCTGAGGATATTATTCTCGGTGCGGGTACGGTAATGGATGCTCCCACCGCAAGAATTGCTATGCTCAGCGGTGCAAATTACATTGTAAGCCCTTATTTTGATCTTGATACCGTTAAAATGTGCAATCGTTACAGAGTTGCCGTTATGCCCGGTATTATGACTGTGCGCGAGGGTGTTATGGCTATGGAAGCTGGTGCTGATATTCTCAAGGTGTTCCCCGGAGACTTGTACGGTCCTAAAATCATTAAAGATATCAAAGGCCCCATTCCTTACGCCAAAATGATGCCAACAGGCGGCGTAACAGCTGATAATGTGGGTGAGTGGATCAAAGCCGGTGCAGTTGCCGTTGGTGCAGGCGGTTCTCTTACTGCCGGTGCCAAAACAGGTAATTATGCTTTAATTACCGAAACTGCAAAGAAATTTGTTGCCAATATCAAAGAGGCAAGAGCTAAATTATAATCTGAAAGGTAAAAGTTATGTTCGTTGATATAGCGAAAATTAAAATAAAAGCAGGCGACGGTGGTAACGGAGCTGTTGCCTTTCACCGTGAAAAATATGTTGCTTCGGGCGGTCCCGACGGTGGTGACGGCGGCAAGGGCGGAGACATTGTGTTCAAGGTTGACGATAATCTTGCTACTCTTTCTGATTTTCGCTATAAGCGAAAATATAAAGCCCCAAACGGCCAAAACGGCTCAACGGGCCGCCGTAACGGCCGAAAAGGTGAGGACCTTGTGATTTATGTTCCGAGGGGAACTGTTATTCGTGAGGTCTCAAGCGGCAAAATTATGGCAGATATGTCTGACGATGATGTATTTGTTGCTGCAAAGGGCGGCAGAGGCGGATGGGGTAACCCTCATTTTGCTACACCAACCCGTCAGGCTCCGCGTTTTGCCAAAAACGGCTCACCGGGTGAGGAGTGGGAGGTTTCTCTTGAACTCAAGCTTCTTGCCGATGTCGGTCTTCTCGGTTTCCCGAATGTCGGCAAATCAACCTTCATTTCTGTTGTAAGTGAAGCTAAGCCTATTATTGCTGACTATCATTTCACAACTCTTACCCCTGTTCTCGGGGTTGTCAGTCTCGGTGAGGGTAATTCCTTTGTTATGGCGGATATTCCCGGCCTTATAGAGGGCGCAAGCGAGGGTATAGGCCTCGGACATCAGTTTTTAAAGCACGTTGAACGTTGCCGTCTTCTTGTGCATATTGTTGACGCTGCAGGCAGTGAGGGTCGTGATCCTATTGAAGATTTTGAAAAAATAAATCAGGAGCTTGTTAAGTTCAATCCCGAATTGGCTCAGCGTGAGCAGATTGTTGTCGGCAACAAAATTGACCTTGCTACTGATGAACAGCTTGAGAGACTTGAAAAATATTTCACTGAAAACGGCTATCAGTATTTCACGATGTGCGCTCCGATTGTTGAAGGAACACAGGATATTGTAAATGCCGTTGCGGCAAAGCTTGCAACACTTCCTCCTATAAAACGCTTTGAGAAGGAAGAAATTCCTGCCGAGTTTATAGAAAAGAACAACAACGGTAAGTTTAATATTATTGTTGATGAAGACGTATATTACGTTGAAGCTGAATGGCTTCTTAAAATACTTGTGAGAACAGATCTTGACGATTATGAGTCTCTTCAATATTTTCAGCGTGTTTTACAGTCTACAGGTATAATTGATGCCCTTATTGAAAAAGGTATTCAGGAGGGTGACACTGTATCTATTTATGATTTAGAATTTGATTTTGTTCCGTAAGGTGTTTCAGATGGAAAGATTTTTGTCTCATAAAAACGTTGATGCTGATTTGCTGAGCCCTCTTACTTTAGCCTTTATCGGTGATACTGTGTATGATTTGCTTGTGAGAGAAGAGATAATCTGCGATGCAAACCGACCGGCCAATGATTTGCATTCTCTTGCGGTTAAAAAGGTCAAGGCTTCTGCTCAGGCAAGTGCAATTACAGATATTTTGCCCATGCTCACTGAAAAAGAGCTTGCCGTTTTCAAACGCGGTAGAAATGCAAAATCAGGTCACATCGCCAAGAATGCCTCCACAGACGACTATCATAAGGCGACAGGTCTTGAAGCCGTGTTCGGATATCTTTACTTAACAAATCAGATTGACAGAATTTTGGAGCTTTATGAGCTTATCAAGAGGTGTGAAAACGATGAGAGATAAAAAGCAAAAAGCTCTTTCGTTGGTTGTTGACAACCTTTTCTGGATTGTCGGATGTGTTGCCTATGCGGCGGGAGTTACGATTTTTGCCGTGCCCAACAATATTGCTCAAAGCGGTATGACGGGTGTTGCCATAATCATCAATTACCTTATTCACACGCCAATCGGTATTACTAATTTTGTGCTTAATATTCCGCTGTTTATTCTTGCGTGGATTTTTATCGGCAAGAAGTTTACTCTCAAAACCCTGTGGGTAACAACCATACTTTCCGTGATTATGGATTCGATGACAACGCTCATCAACAAGGGCATTATTCCTACCTATGAGGGTGACACTCTTCTTGCCTGTATTTTCTGCGGTGCTTTGTGCGGCTTCGGTCTGTCTATGGCCTTTTTGCGTGATTCCACCACAGGCGGAACAGATATAATAATGCGCTTATTCAAGCTCATTTTGCCTCACTACTCAATGGGTAAGCTTATTATGATTTTGGATGCAGTCGTTGTTATTGCGGCGGCAATTGTGTTCAGAAGCGCAGAAAGTGCTCTTTATGCGGCAATTCTTATTTTTGTCAGCTCAAAGGTTGTCGATTATGTAACCTACGGTGCGGGCAACGGTAAAATGCTTCTTGTTTTCACCGACAATGCCCATAAAATCACAGCCGCGATAACGTCTCAGATGACCCGAGGAGTTTCGATTGTTCCTGTTGAGGGCGGATATACCGGCGAAAAGAAAAATATGCTCATTATTGTTCTTCGCAGTCATGAGGTATCAAAGGTGAGGGGAATCATTAAAAAAGCCGATCCTCATACTTTTACCGTTATTGCAGAAGCAAGAGAAATTTTTGGTGAGGGCTTTAAGGCTCCGCCTGCATCAGATTCTTGATTATAGTATCCCTGAGTGCTTGACACTCGGGGATTATTGTTATATAATACTACGGTAATTTTATATGAGATGGTGATTTTATGTCAGGACATTCAAAATGGAGCACTATTAAAAGAAAGAAAGAAAAAACCGACAATCAGCGCGCTAAGATTTTTACAAAAATCGGCCGTGAAATTGCAGTTGCAGTTAAAGCAGGCGGCCCCGACCCCTCAGTTAACACTAAGCTTAAGGATATTATTGCAAAGGCTAAGTCTAACAACGTGCCTAACGATAACATCGAAAGAATTATCAAAAAGGCAGCAGGTGAGGGCAGCACCGATAACTATGAGGATATCGTATATGAAGGCTACGGACCCTCAGGCATTGCCGTTATCGTAGAAACACTCACAGACAACCGTAACCGTACTGCCGGTGATGTTCGTCATTATTTCGACAAATACGGCGGAAATATGGGTCAGACCGGATGCGTTTCCTTTATGTTTACCCGTCAGGGCGTTATCACTATTGAAGCTGAAGACGTTGATGAAGAAAAGCTTATGGAGGATGCACTTGAAGCAGGCGCAACCGATTTCCTTACAGATGACGGAGTTTTCGACATCAGAACTGAGCCTAACGACTTGGGCGCTATCAGAGATGCACTTGAGGAAAAGGGTTATACCTTCCTTTCTGCTGAGGTTGAGTACGTTCCCGGTACTTACACAAAGCTTGAAAGTGCAGACGATATTAAAAATATGAACAAAATGCTTGAAATGTTTGAAGACAATGATGACGTTCAGGCTGTATGGCATAACTGGGAGATGCCTGAAGAAGAATAATTTAAACCCCTGTGAATTAAAAACTCACAGGGGTTATTTTTATATCTCATAATCCGCAACAGCTCTGTCGGTTATTACTGAGTGAACAAACTTCTTCACCTCAAGGTGAGCGGGATGTTCCTGATAGCCGTCAAGAGCTTCTTTGCTTTCAAGCACGGAATAAAGGGCGATGTCATATCCGTTGGGGTTATAGTTAAAGCCGACCTCGGCACTCAACAGACCGGGAACAACGCCAACGAGCTCTGTTAAGATTTTTTTCATATGCTCCATATTCTGCAGTTTGTTTTCGTCATCACGGACGCGCCAAAAAACAATGTGTTTAATCATATATAATTTCCTTTCAGAGTATATTTTTCGATTATTATAACAGAATAATTATGCAAATGCAAATTTACATTAAAAATGGAGATTAGTTATGAAAAAAATAGCTTCTGTTATTCTTTGTGCCGTGATGCTTTTTATGCTTGCTTCCTGCGGCAACAAAGACAACCCGCAAACAGACACAGCAAACAAAGGCGGAGCACAGGTTTACTTCCTGAATTTCAAGCCTGAGGTTTCAGATGTATATAAAGAAATTGCATCTGCTTATGAAAAAGAAACGGGTGTAAAGGTTAAGGTTGTTACCGCCGCCAGTGACACATATGAAACGACTCTTAAGTCTGAAATTTCTAAAAGCGAAGCTCCCACGATTTTTCAGATAAACGGCCCGGTAGGCTTTCAGGGCTGGAAAAATTATTGCCTCGATTTAAAAGATACAAGGCTTTACTCCTATCTTATTGATAAAGATTTGGCTGTTACTGAGGGCGACGGTGTTTACGGAATTCCCTACGTTATTGAGGGCTACGGCATAATCTACAACGGGGATATTATGGATAAATACTTTGCTCTTTCTGATAGGGCAACCGATATATCTTCCGTGGACGAAATCAACAATTTTCAAAAGCTCAAAGCAGTTGTTGAGGATATGACCAAAAATAAAAAGGCTCTTGGAATTGACGGCGTTTTTGCTTCAACCTCAATGTCGGGCGGAGAATCTTGGAGATGGGACTCACACCTTGCAAGCGTTCCTTTTTACTATGAAATGAAAGAAAAGGATAATGATTCAAGCACTCTTTCCGTTGCTTATTCTGCAAAAGAAACCGAGTTCAAGTATCATAACAATTTCAAAAACCTTCTCGATTTGTATATCAATAATTCCGTCAGTGATAAAGGTTTGCTTTCAGGCAAATCAGTAAATGATTCGATGTCTGAATTTGCTTTGGGTAAGGCTGCTATGGTTCAGAACGGTAACTGGGCTTGGGCAGAAATTTCTAACGTAGGCGGAAATAAGGTAGATGCAAAAAATATCGGCTACCTTCCTCTCTATATGGGCTTTGATGGTGAAGAAAAGCAAGGCCTTTGCATCGGTACCGAGAATTATTTTGCAATCAATTCAAAGGTGTCAGCCGACAAGCAGAAGGCTTCAATCGAATTTCTTGAATGGCTGTTTTCAAGTGAAACAGGCAAAAAGTATGTCAATGAAAAGCTTAAATTTATGACGCCCTTTAACACATTCCAAGAAAACGAAACACCCGAAGACCCCTTAGCACAGTCTGTGCTTGATTGGATGAACCGCGATGTCGAAACGATTGAATGGACATTCAGCTCTTTTCCCAGTCAGGAGTTCAAAAACTCCTTCGGCGATGCAATGCTCGAATATATTCAAGGCACAAACAGCTGGGAAAATGTGCGTAAATCAGTTATTGATTCCTGGAAAAGAGAAAGAGCTTAATTTATTTTCGGTGGTGAACTTATGAGCTTAAAAAAATACTTTCCTGTTTTTGTTATGCCGACCCTCATTGCGTTTCTGATTGCATTTGTAATACCGTTTGTTCTTGGTATATTCCTGTCCTTTACTGAGTTTACAACAATTCTTGACGCTCAATGGACAGGTATCTCGAATTATATCAAAGCTTTTTCAAACGATGATTTTTTGAACGCTCTGTGGTTTACCGTTAAGTTCACCGCCGTTTCCGTTGTTACAATAAATCTTGCGGCATTTGCCCTTGCAAATATTCTTACAAAGGGGCTCAAAGGCACCAATCTTTTCAGAACGGTGTTTTTTATGCCGAACTTAATCGGCGGTATTGTTCTCGGCTATATCTGGCAGCTGATTATAAACGGTGTGCTAAAATTTTTCGGTGTAACTATAACCTATGACCCTGCCTACGGCTTCTGGGGGCTTGTGATTTTGATTAACTGGCAGCTGATTGGTTATATGATGGTGATTTATATTGCCGGTCTTCAGAACATTCCTTCTGACCTGCAGGAGGCTGCAAAGGTTGACGGTGCAAACCGCTGGCAGACCCTCAGAAATGTTACGTTGCCGCTGGTTATGCCGAGCGTCACTATCTGCACTTTTCTGACACTGACAAATTCCTTCAAGCTTTTTGACCAGAACCTTGCTCTCACGGCCGGTGCGCCCTCAGGGCAGACGGCAATGCTTTCTCTTGATATTTATAACACGTTTTATTCAAAAGTAGGCTGGGAAGGCGTAGGTCAGGCAAAGGCGGTTATATTCTTTGTGATTGTTGCCGTTATTTCTTTTACACAGCTTATACTGACCAGAAAAAATGAGGTGGAGCATTGATGAAAAGACGCATATTTCCAACGGTTATTTCATATACATTGCTGATAATATTTTGCGTTGTGTTTGTAGCTCCCATTCTGATTGTTTTCTACAATTCCTTTAAAAGCCGTTTTTATATCAGCGATTCACCGTTTGAATTGCCTGATGCAGAAACATTTGCAGGGCTTGAAAACTACTTTGAGGGAATACAAAAAATCGGATTTTTCTCAGCCTTCGGCTGGTCGTTGCTTATAACAGTGCTTTCTGTTATTGCAATAGTGCTGTTCACTTCAATGACCGCCTGGTACATCGCAAGAAGCAAAAGCCGATTTTCGTCAATTCTTTATTATGCTTTTATTTTCTCAATGATTGTGCCGTTTCAGATGGTAATGTTTACCCTGACAAAAACGGCGAATCTTCTTTCTCTCGATAATCCCTTGGGTCTTGTGTTTGTTTATCTCGGCTTCGGTTCAGGTCTTTCAATTTTTATGTTCACCGGATTTATAAAGTCGATTCCCAAAGAAATTGAAGAGGCGGCAATGATTGACGGCTGTTCACCTTTGCAAACATTTTTTAAGGTTGTTTTCCCTGTTCTGAAGCCCACGAGTATAACCGTTGCAATTCTCAACGCAATGTGGATATGGAATGACTATCTGCTGCCGTATCTTCTCATCGGCAGTGAATATAAAACTATACCGATTGCTGTGCAATATCTCAAGGGCGGCTATGGGTCAATTGATATGGGTGCAATGATGGCGATGCTTGTGCTTGCTATAATTCCAATAATTCTATTTTATCTGTTTTCTCAGAAATATATCATCAAAGGCGTTGTTGCCGGTGCAGTGAAAGGGTAATTCTATGGCAGGAATATCATTAAAAAATATATCCAAGGTTTATTCAGACGGTACGGTTGCTGTCAATGATTTAAGCCTTGAAATCGAAAACAAAGAATTTATTATTCTTGTCGGACCGTCAGGTTGCGGAAAATCAACAACTCTTCGGATGATTGCCGGTCTTGAGGATATTTCTGATGGTGAAATGAAAATAGGGGAAAGGGTTGTAAATAATATTGCTCCCAAAGACCGTAACATCGCAATGGTTTTTCAAAGCTATGCCTTGTATCCTCATATGAGTGTGTATAAAAATATGGCCTTTGGCCTTGAACTCAGAAAAGTTCCCAAGGATGAAATCAACCGACGCGTAACCGAGGCGGCAAAAATTCTTGACATTGAACATCTTCTCAAGCGAAAGCCAAAAGCTCTTTCGGGCGGTCAGCGTCAGCGTGTTGCACTTGGCAGAGCAATGGTGCGCTCACCCGACGTATTTTTGCTTGACGAGCCGCTTTCAAACCTTGATGCAAAGCTGCGAACAGCAATGAGAGCTGAAATCACAAAGCTTCACCGACGGCTCGAAACAACCTTTGTTTATGTTACTCACGATCAGACTGAGGCTATGACAATGGCTGACAGAATTGTTGTTATGAAAGACGGTATCGTTCAGCAGGTGGACACTCCGCAGAATTTATACAAACATCCTGTTAATAAATTTGTTGCAGGGTTTATCGGTTCTCCTGCGATGAATTTTGTAAACTGCAAAAGTAAAATAAAGGGTAACAATGCAAGTGTTATTCTTGCAGACACGGAGATTCCCATTGAAAATCCCGAGCTTAAAGAAAAGCTTATTTCTATCGGTGAAAGTGAGCTTGTTATGGGCATCAGACCCGAGGATTTAACTGTGGATATGAATTATCTCAAGGAAAACCCACACTCCTTTATCAAAGCCTGTGTAGAGGTGGCTGAGCCTATGGGCAGCGAAACCTACCTTTATGCCGACTATTTCGGAGCAAGGCTTGTTTCAAGAGTATACAGCGAAACTCAGTTTACGGTTGGAGAAGAGGTTTCTCTTGCTGTGAAAAACGAAAAAATCCATTTATTTAACAGGAATACACAGCTAAATATCTTGACTTTATAGCCTGTTAGATATAAAATAAACTTGTGTTACAAGGAGCCTTGAAACAGGCTCCTTTAAAATGATTTAAACGGAGATGTATAATTATGGGAATTTTAGAAAGTAAAGTTTTAAAAGGTTTTGTCCGCGTATGTGATGACGGTTGGAATCAGGGCTGGCACGAGAGAAACGGCGGCAACCTTACATACCGTATGACAAAAGAAGAGGTTGAAGAATGCAAGGCCGAGTTTACCTATGACAAGCCCTGGGTAAATATGGGCGTTAAAGCTGAAAACCTTGCTGGTGAATATTTTATGTCAACAGGCACAGGTAAGTATTTCCGCAATATGATTCTTGCTCCCGAAGAAAACATCTGCATTCTTGAAATTAACGAAGCAGGTGACAGCTACAGAATCGTTTGGGGTCTTGTTAACGGCGGCGGTCCCACAAGTGAGTTCCCCAGCCACTTCCTCAACCACAGCGTTAAAGTAGCAGAAACCAACGGTGCTGCAAGAGTTATTTATCACGCACACCCCACAAATATCATCGCTATGACATTTGTCCTTCCTCTTACAGATTCTGAGTTTTCAAAGATTTTGTGGCAGAGTATGACAGAGTGTCCCGTTGTTTTCCCCAAGGGTGTAGGCGTTGTTGAATGGATGATTCCCGGCGGTGCTGAAATTGCGCTCAAAACAAGCGAGCTCATGAAAAAGTATGACATCGTTGTATGGGCACATCACGGTCTTTTTGTTATGGGTAATGACTTTGATTCAGCCTTCGGTCTTATGCACACAGTTGAAAAGAGCGCTGAAATTTATGTCAGAATGCTCAGTATGGGCAAGCCCATGCTTCAGACAATTCCTGAAGAAAGACTTGCAGATGTTGCAGAAGCATACGGCGGCAAGCTTGCTGAGGATTTACTTTAATACTCCCGAAATTAAGGAGCGTTACATATGATTCGTTTAGAAAAGTATTATGAAAACCTTAATGTTCTTCATCTCGGCACAGAAGAACCCAGAGCATATTTCATTCCCTTTGAAAATCAGGAAAAAGCAAATGAAAGAAGAGAAACATCTGCTTATTTTACCTCTCTGTGCGGTCAGTGGGACTTTAAGTTTTTCAATAACATAACTGAAATTGACGATGCTTTCTGGGCAACTGACTACAGCACAGATGGCTTTGATAAGATTCCCGTGCCTATGAACTGGCAGATGTGTCTCGGAAGAGGCTACGATGTTCCTCATTACACAAACATCAGGTATCCGATTCCCAACGACCCTCCCTTTGTTCCCGATGATAACCCCTGCGGTGCTTATTCAAGAACCTTTGAGGTTACTCCCGAAATGGCAGGAAGACAGCTCTATCTCAATTTTGAGGGTGTTGATTCTTGCTTCTATCTGTGGATTAACGGCACTTTTGTAGGTTACAGCCAGGTAAGCCACGGCACAAGTGAATTCAATATTACTGACTACACCGTACAAGGAAGCAACAAGATTTCACTTCTTGTTATGAAATGGTGCGACGGCAGTTATCTTGAAGACCAGGATTTCTGGCGTTTGAGCGGTATTTTCCGTGAAGTTTACATTCTTGCAAGAAACCCCATTGGCCATATCAGAGATGTTGAAGTTAAAACTAATTTCAATAAAAAGCTCACTAAGTGCGATTTCGGTGTAAATCTTGCGTTAAACGGTGATGCCGAGGTCAGATATTGTCTTTTCGCTCCCGACGGAACTGTTACCTCTGAGGGAATAATTTCAGACGGAAAGCTTAGTGTTAAACTTGAATATCCTCTTTTGTGGAGTGATGAAGTTCCTCAGCTTTATAAGCTGTATCTTTATTGCTATGATGAAGTCATTTGCTTGCCCGTCGGTATGAGGGACATCAGAATCAGCTCCTCCTGTGTGCTTCTTAACGGACAGAAAATCAAAATCTACGGCGTCAACCGTCATGACTCACATCCTGTTTACGGCCATTATGTTCCTTATGAGCATATGTTAGAGGATTTGTATATAATGAAGCGTCACAATGTTAACGCTGTCAGAACCTCTCACTATCCCAATGACCCCCGTTTTTACGGTATGTGTGATGAGCTTGGTTTCCTCGTGATTGATGAAGCAGACCTTGAAACACACGGTATGGCAGTCCGTGCCGAGGGCGCAAGCAACGAAGATTCATGGCATTATCTGTCTCAGCATCCCGATTGGGAAAAGGCTTATGTTGACAGAGCAAAACGCCTTTATGAAAGAGATAAAAACCATCCTTGTGTAATTTTCTGGTCTCTTGGTAACGAATCAGGTGCAGGCGACAATCACCGCGCAATGAGGAAGTATATCAAGAGCCGTAATCCTGATGCAATCGTTCACTATGAAGGTGCTAATCAGGAATATGCAAAGAATTTTAAAATGAAGCTCAATGACATTTCCGATGTCGAAAGTTTTATGTATCCCAAGGCTGAGGATTGTGTTTCTCATATGAAAAATGCAAAGAAAAAGCCTTTGTATCTTTGTGAGTATTGTCACGCAATGGGCAACGGTCCAGGAAACCTCAAAGAATATTGGGATGTTATTGAGGCTCACGATAATTTTGTGGGCGGCTGTATCTGGGAATTTACCGACCATTCCGTTGCCGTTCCCGACGGTAAGGGCGGTGTAAAATACACCTACGGCGGCGATTTCGGCGACACTCCCAATGACGGTGAATTCTGTGTTGACGGTCTTGTTTACCCCGACAGAAGAATCCACACAGGCTTCCTTGAAGCTAAAAAGCTTTATCAGCCTTTCTGTGTGGAATATGACGGCAAGGGAAATGTTAAAATCTTCAACAAGAGATTTTTCAAAGGTCTTGACGATATAGGACTTAAATGGGAAATTAAGTGCAACGGAGAAAAAGTGGCTAACGGTGAGCTTTCAGGGCTTATGATTATGCCCAGAACCACTCAGAAATTTGCCTTGTTCAATGCAAGAGAAATTTCTCTTTACGGTGAAGCGTACCTCACACTTTATTTCTTTAACACCAAGGATAATCCCTGGGCTGCAAGCGGTTATGAATGCGGTCACTGTCAGTTCAAGCTTGAAACACCTGCAGAGGAGCTAATAAAGTCCACAGCAACGGGAATTGACACCCTTGAAGATGAGCGCTTTATTACGGTAACGGCAGGGGAGTGTGTATACCGCTTTGATAAATATTTCGGCGTTATAGACACAATTACCTATAAAAACCGTGAAATGATTTCCTCTCCGATTAAGCTTAATATGTTCAGAGCGACCACTGACAACGACCGTTGGATGCGAGCAGGCTGGATTGAAAGAGGACTTGACCGCCTGATTCAGAAAACATACGGTGTTCAGATTGCCAAGAGCGAAAATGCGGTTGCCATTTCGGCTGACATTTCATATGCTCCCGTAATGCTCAACCCCGCAATCAGAGCAAAGGTTACTTACATAATCCAGGCAACGGGCGATATGCTCATCAACGTCAACGGAAACATTGACATAGAAACAATCAAGCATATTCCTCGTCTCGGTATTACCTTTGATATGCCCAAGGAAAACGAGCAGTTTGAATATTTCGGCTACGGACCTATGGAAACATATTGTGACAAAAAGAATGCCGCCTTGGTTGACAGATATGCTTCAACCGTCAGCGACAATTTTGAACACTATATTCGCCCGCAGGAAAATTCATCTCACTTTGGCACAAAGTGGGCAGTTGTTGGTGAAGAGCTGGGATACGGCCTGTTTATGTCGGGCTACGGTCTTGACGGTGTGTCCTTCAACGTTTCACACTATACCCTTGACCACCTTGACAAAACAGAGCATGATTACGACCTTGTTCCCGTTGAGCAGACTGTTGTTTGCCTTGACTACCGTCAGGAGGGTATCGGCTCAGGCTCTTGCGGTCCTATTGCTTCGAAGCAGTATAACTTTACTGATGACAAGGTTAACTTCACTTTGAGAATTAAGCCTGTCGAAATGAATAGTGTTAAACCCTTTGAGCTTATCAAGCAGTCATTCTGATAAATTATGCCGCCCGATTTTCGGGCGGCATTTTTGCGCAAAAAAACAGCAGGGAAAAACCCGGCTGAAGCATTATGCGTTTCCTTTTTCAAGAGCTCTGTGAAGCCAAACTGAACCGATGTCCATTGCGTTCCAAAGTCCTTTTTTCTCGGCCTTTTTAACAATTCTTTCTCTCGGTCTGCAATCGGGGTCGGTGTTGAGCATCTGAACAACAACTCTGTCGGCAACTTCCATATCCTTGAAAGCTTTAGTGCTTGTGATAGAAAGCATAATAACAAAGGGGTCGTTCATATCACCGTAGTAGATTGTGTTGCCGTTTCTGACAAGCGGCTTGCCCTTGTATGTGAGAAATTTGATTTCGTTTTTCTTAGCCATAACAGTACCTCCGAATTATAAGTCAAGATAATTTTTAACAAGTGACTGCAATAACTCGTCACGGTCAATCTTGCGGATAACACTGCGGGCATTGTTGTAAGTTGTGATATATGTTGGGTCCTCAGAGAGAATGTAGCCGACAATCTGGCTGATGGGATTATAACCCTTTTCACTCAATGCATTATAAACTGTCTGTAAAGCAGTACGCATTTCATTTTCGTGGTCCTCTTTAATGGAAAACTTTATTGTTTTATCAGTCATTGCAAACACCTCCGTAATCATTTTACTATTATAAACTATTTCGCAGAATTTAACAAGGGGTATTTTGAACTTTTTTGATTTACTTGGTTGGTTTTTATTGTATAGTGTGCTATAATCTACTTAATTCAGCAGGTGAGGTGTAATATGAAAATTTATTCCTGTGACCAAATGAGGCAGATTGAAGAAAATGCAAACCGTCAAGGTATGTCTTTTACTGATATGATGGAAAATGCAGGTGTTGCCTGCTTTAAAGAAATATGCTCAATTATCGGTAATTCTATCAAGAAAAACATTACAGTTTTGTGCGGAAACGGCAAAAACGGCGGTGACGGTTTTGTTATTTCGCGTCATCTTCATAATGCAGGCTTCAAGGTGAATGTAATTCTCACTTGCGGACTTCCGAAAGCCGAAGAAGCTGTGGAAATGTTTACTAAAGTGAATTCAGATAATATCATTATATCCGACTATGCAAATTCAATTACACAATGCGAAGCAGAAATTAAAAAAAGTGATGTCATTGTCGACTGCATATTCGGTATCGGCTTCAGGGGCGCACTCAGGGGTAACAGCCTGCTTGCTGTCAGGTGTGCAAATGCCACTGATGCTGTGAAAATCAGTGTCGATATCCCCAGCGGACTTGAAGGAGATTCAAATGTAGTTATCGGTGAATATTTCAATGCTGATTTTACACTTGCCGTAACCTGCAAAAAGCCTGTCTATGCTTTAAAACCCACAGCCGATTACTGTGGCGGGGTCCGTATTGTTGACATCGGCTTTTCACAGGAATGTTACGAAACCGTTGATTGTCTATTCAACTCTGCTGATGTTGCTTTTGTCAAGGACTCTTTGCCTGCCAGATGTCTTGAATCCAATAAAGGTACATACGGCAAGCTCCTGTCTATATGCGGCAGTATGCCTATGCAGGGGGCTGCTGTGCTTTGTGCAAATGCCGCCGTAAAAAGCGGTGTTGGGCTTCTTACCTGTGCTTTTCCTCAAAAAGCCTATCCTGCAATTGCCTCAAAGCTGACAGAGCCTCTTATGCTTGCTTTGCCCGATGACGATAACGGCTTTTTGTCTGAAGAGTCAGTTCCGTTGATTTTGTCTAAGCTTTTGCAGTCAACGGCAGTTGTAATCGGATGCGGTCTCGGTGTCACCGATTCAACCAAAAAGGTTGTTGAAGCTGTAATCAAAAACGCAAAATGTCCCATTATTATTGATGCCGACGGTCTAAATATTTTGAGCGAGAATATAGATATACTGAAAACAGCAGTTGCTCCTATGGTGCTGACACCTCATCCCGGTGAGATGTCACGGCTTCTTTCAAAGAGCATTGATGAAATTCAGCAAAACAGAGTATCGGCCTGCAAGGAGCTATCTCTAAAGACAGGCGCGGTTGTACTTCTCAAAGGCTGTAACACGGTTATCTGCAGGGGTGAAGATGATTATATCAACCCAACCGGC
>JAGBHX010000128.1 GCA_017935265.1 Clostridia bacterium
ACCTATGAATTTTATAATCAGGAGCATAACAACAAGCATCAATATGATAAGTCCTGTAAGTGCAGGGCTGATGTAAAGCATCATCACAAAAATGCCAACAGCCATAACACCTGATGAAATCAATTGAACAAGGCCCTGACTGATTGCCTCACGCACAGTATCAACGTCGTTTGTGAAACGGCTCATAAGCTCACCGTGAGTGTGGGTGTCGTAGTACTTTATGGGTAAATCCAACAAATGGTCAAACAAATCACGTCTTAACAGATTAAGAGTTTTCTGCGAAACGTTGAGCATAAGGCGGGCGTGCGAATATTGTGCGGCTGCACCTAATGCGTAAAGAACGCCCAGAGCAATGAGCATTTTTACAAGGTTGGATACATCGGAGGAGCCTGTGCTCAGAAGATTGTCGATTTCGTTGATGATGGGTGTCAAAAGGTAGGTTCCCGCAATGTTGGCAACAGATGCGAACAAAACGAGGAAGATAACAAGTATAACAAGACCCTTGCTCTTTGCAACATAGGAGAGCAGACGACCGATTGTTTTGCCTGCATTTTTGGGCTTGCCTACCATCATCTTTTTGCCGGGTCCGCCTTGCATAGGAGGTCTTTTTTTATTTTCAGACATTATCTTCACTCCTTTCTTATTGTTCCATTTTGCTTTCTTGCTGTGAAATATACACGTCTTTGTATATTTCGTTGCGAGCAAGAAGCTCATCGTGGGTGCCTATATCGTCTATTTTACCGTCATCAAGTACTATAATTCTGTCAGCGTGCTGAATTGAATTGATACGCTGAGCAATAATTATTTTTGTTGTTTCGGGTAAAAGGTTCTTCATCCCCTCACGGATTTTGCCGTCGGTTGCTGTATCGACTGCGCTTGTTGAGTCGTCAAGAATAAGCACACGCGGTTTTTTGAGTCTTGCACGTGCGATACAAAGACGTTGCTTCTGACCACCGGAAACATTAACACCGCCCTGACCTAAATCTGTCTGATAGCCATCGGGGAAGCTCATAACAAAGTCGTCTGCCTGGGCAATTTTTGCAGCGGCGCGAATTTCTTCAAGAGTAGCATTTTCGTCACCCCAACGAAGGTTTTCCTCAATTGTACCGGAGAAAAGCAGATTGGTCTGTAACACCATTGAAACGCTGTCACGAAGATTTCTGAGGGTGTAATCCCTAACATCTCTGCCACCTACAAGAACCTGACCTTCCGTTGCATCGTAAAGACGGGGGATAAGCTGAACAAGTGAGGTTTTTGCACTACCTGTACCGCCTAAAATACCGATTGTTTCACCGGAATTTATTTTGAGATTAATGTCTTTGAACACGTTGTTTTCTGCGTTGTTGCTGTATTTGAATGAAACGTTTTTGAATTCAACGCTGCCGTCCGCCACACAAAGCTTTTCGTCTGCAGCTTCATCGGTAATGTGGGGCTTTTCTTCCAGAACCTCACATATACGGTTGATGGCGGCCTTTGCCATAACCGAAAGCACGAATATCATTGAGATAATCATCAATGACATAAATATCTGCTGAATGTAGGTGATAAAGCTCATAAGGTCGCCCAACTGCATTGTGCCACCAAGGATAAGCTTTGAACCAACCCATAAAACAAGCAGAATGCAGGAGTAAATGGAAACTGCCATTATAGGGTTGTTAAGAATAACAAGCTTTTCTGCAAAGATTGAAGCATCTCTGAGCTCATCGTTTGATACACGGAAATTTTCTTTTTCGTGTTTTGCTCGTACAAAGGCCTTGACAACTCTTGCACCTATAAGCTTTTCCTGAATATAATTGTTGATTTTGTCATACTTTTTAAACATTGCGGAAAAACGTTTGTGAGCAAAAGAGCCTATTAAAAGTATGAGCGTAAACATTATGGGAGCAATGCACATAAACACAAGTGAAAGCTTTTTGTTGATGGTAAATGCCATTGAAATTGCCATAACAAACATAAGCGGAGAGCGTATAAGCATTCTCAAGGCCATCATAAATGCCATCTGTGTCATATTGATGTCCGTTGTCATTCGGGTAATAAGTGAGCCTGTTGAGAACTTATCGATGTTGGAGAATGAAAAGTCCTGAATTTTGTTAAAGATGCCTGCACGGAGCTCTGCGCCGAAGCCCATACCTGCCTTAGCGGCAAAGTATGCTGCAGCCGCACCGCAGGCAAGCGATATAACAGAGAGTCCCAGCATAAAAGCACCTGTTGACAGAATAAGGTCTGTACCCACCTTGTCAGCAAAGCCCATTTTAATGAGGATATCTGCAATGAAGCTGTCTTTTTCGGCAATTGACTGACCGCTGATACCACAGTCAACGATAATTGACATCAGAAGCGGGAGTGTAACCTCAATGAGCACCTCAAACACAATGCATAGGGGTGAAAGTATTGCAGGTATGCGGTATTTTTTAGCATAGGGTAAAATTTTGCTTATCATTATTCATTTTCTCCTTCCTCGTTTTCTTTAAGCAGTGATGATATTTCCTCGGGAGTAAAGCTTTTAGAGTCAAGGTTTTCGTGTAGTCTTGTCAGCAGGCTGTGGAGAGTGTCCATTTCCTCATCAGAAAAGCCCTTGAACATTTCTTTGTCTGTGGTTTCTCATATTTTTGC
>JAGBHX010000013.1 GCA_017935265.1 Clostridia bacterium
CGAGCTTGCCTGAGAAGATGCTCGGCTCTGTTGATGTGTCATAGGTAAATTCGCCGGGTTCTGCACAAACCTCGACAACTTTGCCCTGTTCAACGATAATCATACATTGACCGTCGGCAACAGCAATACCTGAGCCGTTTGAAATAATATTATCATTTCCTTTTGTATTTGAGGAACGTCCGCTGATTTGCTTCTGGCCTTTAACCATCAATACATCATTTTCAAGTGAATCGCAGTAGAAAAACTCTTTCCATTGGTCGGCAAGTGTTCCGCCCAATGCTCCGATTCCTGCTTTAATAAGTCCCATATATAAAACTCCTTTCAGTTTTAATCAGTTAAATTTTATCATATACAAATCATTTTATCAATAAATTTCATTAAAAATTCACAAAAAAAGACCGTGCCTGTGTTAAAACACAAGCACGGCTTATAAAATTAAAACTCTGTGATTTCGATTTTTTCAATAACAACGTCTTCAAAGGGTTTGTCAAGCATATCAACTCTTGTGGTTGCAATGGCATTGACAACGTCCATTCCCTCATAAACCTGACCGAAAACGCTGTGCTTGAAGTCAAGCCAGGGAGTACCGCCAACAGCCTCATAATCGGCAACAGTTTGCTCAGGGAAGCCGCCCTGCTCGCCTATCTGCTTCATCTGAGAAAGAAGTCGGCTGTCAACACTTGAAGCCTGTACAATGAAGAACTGACTGCCGTTGGTGTTGGGACCTGCATTTGCCATTGAAAGAGCACCGTTGAGGTTGTGGAGATTGATGTCGAACTCATCAGAAAAGGGAGCGCCCCAGATGCTTTCACCGCCGCGGCCCGTACCTGTGGGGTCACCGCCCTGAATCATAAAGTCATTGATAACACGGTGAAAAATGATGCCCTCATAGTAGCCGTTTTTGGCGTGAGTGGTGAAATTTTCAACGGTTTTGGGTGCCTCGTTGGGGAAGAGCTTGATTTTGATAACACCTCGGTTGGTTGTCATAATTGCAACCATATCGCCCTTTGAGGGCATTGAAAGCTGTGAAGCCATAATAAATTACCTCCGAATATTTAAAATTAACACTGGAATTATACCACTATAACAAGGCAATATCAAGAGCAAAATACAATTCGTAATGCGTAATTCGGAATTCGGAATTGTTTTTGCGGTTATTGGGCCAAGACATAAAACAACTTCCGAGATTTTAAAGCTTCTGACGAACAATGTATGCAATTATCATTACAGCAATACAAGCTAATCCAATTAAAAGAAACTGCTTATAATTTAATTTCAAATTGAATTTTTTTATTATTTTCTCAACTACAATCGGACCTTCAAAATACTCCACAAAACCTATAATACCAAAAAGCACCACACCAATGAAAGAGGCTATGTTTATCAAAAACAGAAAAGCCTTAACAAATTCCATTATTTTGATGTACCCCTTTCTGTATCCTTGCATTCTCAGTATACTGTGATTGCAAGGTGGTTCTTCGGTCAAGCAGAGAACATTTTCTCGTCTTTACAGATTTATAAAAAAGCAAAACATAAACAGCACTAATAACCGCATCCCAGACAAAAACATCAAAAGAATACCAATTCTTTGTAATTGCAGAATAAACAACAAACGCTAAGGTTATTATTGCATCTGCTGTAATCAGGAAACTAAAAAGTCGATACTGATTTTTTATTGCTTTAAAAATCGATATTAACGCTAAAACCAAAAACAATAAACACCAAATTGCGGCAATCATACTTAATGTTGCACTATAATCATCACTGGTAAAAACACCAAACGAAATCCATAAAGAACTTGCCCCTAATGTCAAAAAATATCCGGCAATCCTATGATTATAAAACATCAACAGATAACCCGATATAGACGATATCCAAAATAACCAAGCAAGGATTTTTTTCATTTTTTCGTTCATATAAATTACCCTCCAAATCCAAAAATAATTAAATTGTTGAAACTCTTTATGAAAGATATGGAACGGCTCAGTGCTTTTTGTTCTTTAAGTCATTTTCTGATGTTAAAATCAAGCCACTAAACACAAATTTATATTAACAAAAACAAAAACTATTGTCAATGATTTTCAAATAGCTGATTTACTGTGCTTGCCGGATTAAGTTTTGCGGTGCGTCGAAAATCGCCGCACCCTACACGATGTAGCGTGCAAAAAACAAATAAAGCGGGAGGGCACAAGCCCTCCCTTACCGAAGTGCAACATCATTCGAGTTTTTGCAGGTATCTTTTCACGATTTCACGTTCGTCGTAGGGGTGCTTGCTTTTGCCGATAATCTGATACGTTTCGTGACCCTTTCCGCAGAGGATAATAGTGTCGTTCTCGCTTGCGTTTTTCAAAGCAAACTCTATAGCATACGTTCTGTCGGGAATAACTGCGCAGGGTGTGTTTGTATCTCTTATACCCGGCAGAATATCCTCAATTATTTCGTTGGGATTTTCCGTGCGTGGGTTGTCGGTGGTAATAATCACATAGTCTGCATTTTCTGCCGCCGCCCTTGCCATAAGGGGGCGCTTTGACTTGTCTCTGTCACCGCCGCAACCGAAAAGCGCCACTACCCTGCCGTCAGTTACGTTTCTGACGGTGGTGAGTATATTTCTGATTGCGTCGGGGGTGTGGGCGTAGTCGATTATTACGGTGTAGGGAGTATCGGTGGGAATCACCTCCGCCCTGCCCGGAACGGTTTTCATCTCTTTTAGTGCTTCGGCACAGACTTCAAGAGGAATTCCCATTGAGCCGCAACAGGCTATTGCACCCAGAGAGTTATACACAGTAAACTCACCCGGAATAGGTACAGTTACGTTAATATTTCCGATAACGTATTCACAGCAATCCTTTTTCAGGCTGACGGTGTGAGCGAAGAAATCGGCATTATCGCTTTTTTGAGAGAAAAACAGGGCTTTTCCTTTGACGAAGCCGAAAATATACTGAGCATTTTTGTCATCGGCATTGACGACAGACATCTTGCTGTTGGCAAAAAGCTCACCCTTTGCGGCGCAGTAATTTTCCATTGTTTTGTGGTAATCAAGGTGGTCGGTGGTGAGGTTGGTGAAAACAGCACAGTCAAACTCAATGCCGTGGCAACGCTGTTGAGCAAGCGCCTGAGAGGAAACCTCCATAACACAGTATTCGCACCCACGGGACTGCATTGAATAAAACATTCTGTGAAGCTCATAAGGCTCGGGGGTTGTCAGCTCCGCATCAGAGATTTTATCTTTTCCGCTGGAATATGCCACGGTGCCGATTAGCCCGACCTTTTTACCTGTATGCTCAAGGATGCGCTTAATCATAAAGGTGGTTGAGGTTTTGCCGTTTGTGCCCGTTACGCCGATTATTTTGAGCTTTTTGTGGGCATTGTGATAAAATTCGGCACACATATGCGCCAGGGCTTTTTTTGTGTCTTCAACAACAATCTGCTCCGGGATACCTACATCATTTTGCACCACAACAGCAACGGCACCGCGGCGGCAGACATCCTGAGCAAGGACGTGAGAATCAAAATTCTCCCCTTTTATGCACACAAAAACACAGCCGTCAGTAACCTTGCGTGAGTCCGAAACAATTGAGGTAACGTTGACGTTTTTTTTGATTTCGGAGCAGGGAACATTTTTTAAAAGATGAGATAACAGCACATCGTCACCTCTTAAAGAATGATGCAGATAAGTCCGCTGCATCCCTCGTTGATGACCTTTTCAAGGGTTTCCTGAAGCTTCATTCTCGCATTGCCCGGCATACGGTAAAGCTTGTTGTGAAGGCCCTCATTCACAAGCTCGTGAAGGCTTTTGCCGAAAATGTTTGATTCCCAGATTTTTGAGGGGTTTTCTTCAAATTCTTTGAGAAGGTACATCACAAGCTCTTCAGACTGTGACTCCGAGCCCACAATGGGTGCAACCTCGGTGTTGATGTTGGCTTTCATCATATGAATTGATGGTGCAGATGCCTTCAGGCGCACACCGTATCTGCCGCCCTGGCGCATAATTTCGGGCTCTTCAAGGCTCAATTCATCAATGGTGGGCATAACGATTCCGTAGCCTGTTGCTTCAACCTCGTCAATGGCATCCTTAAGGCGGAGATATTCACGCTTTATCTGCGCCATTTCACCGATTGACTCCATAAGTTGCTGCTCGTTTTCAATTTCGAGACCCGTTTTTTCGGAAAGGATTTTATAAAATACGCTGTTGCAAATCTGAGCATTAAGAATTCCGCTTCCGCCGGCGAGGTCGATTTCTGCAATTTCAGCAGAGATTACGCTGTCACATTCTTTGAGCCGTGAGGCAAATTCGGTTATATCCCTCACCTTTTTGAGCTGTGAGGACAGCTCCTTGATTTTATCGCAGACACTTTTTCTCAGCCAATGGTCGGGGCTGAGGGTCATCACCCACGGCGGAAGATTTACCTGCACCTGCTTTAAGGGGAATTCAAAAAGAATTTCCGAAATAATGTCCTTGATTCCCTCGTGATTGAGCTGCATACAGTTGACCGCCTTGACAATTACGCCGTATTTCTGCGACAGCGAAGAAGCAAGGCTGACAGTTTCGGGAGCTGCGGGATCAACACAGTTAAGAAGAACAAGAAAAGGCTTTTCGATTTCTTTAAGCTCTGAAATAACTCTTGCCTCAGCTTCTTCGTATTCAGCGCGCGGAATATCCGTTATCGAGCCGTCAGTGGTGATGACAAGTCCGATTGTGGAATGCTCACCGATAACCTTCTGGGTGCCGATTTCTGCCGCCATATTAAAGGGAATTTCACGGTCAAACCACGGAGTTTTAACCATTCGCGGCTGGTCGCCCTCAATAAAGCCGAGGGAGCTGGGCACTATGTAGCCGACACAGTCAATCATACGCACCTTGAAGCAGGCGTTGTCGGGAAGGCTGATTTCCACCGCCTCTTCGGGAATAAACTTGGGCTCGGTGGTCATAATTGTGCGACCCGAAGCCGACTGGGGCAATTCGTCGGTTGCCCTGTCCTTTTTTGAAGCATCGGTTATGTTGGGGATAACAAGAGTATCCATAAACTGCTTGATAAAGGTTGATTTGCCTGTTCTCACAGGGCCGACAACTCCGATGTAGATGTCCCCTCCCGTGCGGGTTGCAATGTCGTTATAAATGCTTGCGGATGCCATAACATTCCTCCATATTCACTCATTACTTTGTATAATGTTATGCAAATGTGGACTTGTTTATGACATATTGTTTTCAAAAGAAAAAGGTGTGCCGAAGCACACCTTTAATGAATATTTTATATCTTAATACATTCCGCCGCCCTGGCCTGCCATTGCTGCGGCTGCAGCTGCATCTGCCTGGGGGTCGGGCTTATCTGTTACAAGGCTCTCGGTTGTGAGCACCATTGCGGCAACAGATGAAGCGTTCTGAAGAGCTGTACGGGTTACATTTGTGGGGTCGAGAATACCGGCCTCAAACATATCATCGTAGCCTTCGTTGCCGAAGTCATAGCCGTAGCCTGCCTTGTCGGCTTCTACGATGTTGTTGACGATAACTGAGCCTTCAAGGCCTGCGTTAGCGGCAATCTGACGAACGGGTTCTTCAAGAGCCTTGAGAACAATTCTTACACCTGTCTTGAAATCTGCATCGTCAGTTTCAAGAAGAGCCTTAACAGCAGGAATTGCGTTAATAAGAGCTACACCGCCGCCTGCAACAACGCCCTCTTCAACTGCTGCCTTTGTGGCTGCAAGAGCGTCTTCAATGCGGAGCTTTTTCTCTTTCATTTCTGTTTCTGTTGCGGCACCTACGCGGATAACTGCAACACCGCCTGCGAGCTGAGCAAGTCTTTCCTGAAGCTTTTCACGGTCAAAATCATAGGTTGTGGTTTCAATAAGAGAACGAATCTGAGCAACGCGTGCTTTGATTGCTTCCTTATCGCCTGCACCGTCAACGATGATGGTGTTTTCTTTGGAAATCTTAATCTGGCGTGCGCGGCCGAGCTGAGGAATCTGAGTGTCTTTAAGCTCAAGACCGAGGTCTGATGTGATAACCTCACCGCCTGTGAGAATTGCGATATCCTGAAGCATTTCCTTACGTCTGTCACCAAAGCCGGGAGCCTTAACGCATACGCAGGTGAATGTGCCTCTGAGACGGTTAACAAGAATTGTTGCAAGTGCTTCGCCTTCAACATCTTCAGCAATGATAACAAGCTTTTTGCCTGCCTGAAGAATCTGCTCAAGAAGAGGAAGAATTTCCTGAATGTTTGAAATCTTTTTGTCTGTAATGAGAACGTAAGCGTCGTCAATAACAGCTTCCATCTTATCGGTGTCAGTTACCATATAAGGTGAAATGTAGCCGCGGTCAAACTGCATACCTTCAACAATGTCGCTGTCGGTAACGGCTGTTTTGCTCTCTTCAACTGTGATTACGCCGTCGGCTGTAACCTTTTCCATTGCTTCAGCAATGATGTCACCGATAGCCTTATCTGCTGATGAAATTGTTGCAACTCTTGCAATGTCCATTGAGCTTGTAACAGGCTTTGAGTTAGCTTTAACTGTTTCAACTGCTGTTTCAACAGCGGCGGCGATACCTCTTTTAACCTCCATGGGGTTTGCGCCTGCGGCAACATTTTTCATACCCTCACGAACGAGAGCCTGAGCAAGAAGTGTGGCTGTTGTTGTGCCGTCACCCGCAACGTCGTTGGTTTTGGTTGCAACTTCTTTAACGAGCTGAGCACCCATATTTTCAAAGGGGTCTTCAAGCTCAACGTCTTTTGCGATTGTTACACCGTCATTTGTGATGAGGGGTGCACCGTATTTCTTGTCAAGAACTACGTTTCTGCCCTTGGGGCCAAGGGTAATTTTAACTGTGTTGGCAAGCTTGTCGATACCTGCCTGAAGAGCCTTTCTGGCTTCTTCACCGTAAATAATCTGTTTAGCCATAATTATCTCCTTAATTAGTTATTATTCTACTACTGCAAGAATGTCGTTCTGGCGAACGATGATGTACTCCTGATTGTCAAGCTTAACTTCTGTGCCTGAATATTTGCTTGTGATGACTTTGTCGCCAACCTTCACAAACATCTCAACTTCTTTGCCGTCAACCATACCGCCGGGGCCTACTGCGAGAACCTCTGCAATCTGGGGCTTTTCCTGAGCAGAAGCGGCAAGAATAATTCCGCTTGAGGTTGTCTCTTCTACTTCTGTGAGCTTAACAACAACTCTGTCAGCAAGGGGTCTGAGTTTCATATATATTTTTCCTCCTTAGAAAGATTTTGATTGTTTTAGCACTCTTTGGTTGCGAGTGCTAAATCTATTGTAGCCACTTTTTGGAAAAAGTCAAGACTTATTATAAAAATTCACAGATTTATAACAATTTATTCAGTTATTTACCTTTTTGTAAAAATGTGATAGAATAATAGTAAGTGAGGTGTTTTTATGGATATAGGAATTTCATCGTCCTGCTTTTACCCCGGCAACACGGAGGATGCCTTTGAAACAGCCTGCCGTATGGGGGCAAAGTCGGCAGAAATATTTTTTAACTGCACCGAAGAAATGGAGATGCCCATTATCGGTGAAATAAACAGTATCAGAAATCATTACGGTGTGCCTGTGAGAACAATTCACCCTTACACTTCTTTTGCGGAGCCGTTTATGCTTTTTGGCGGGTATGAAAGAAGAACAAACGAGGGCGTTGAATTTTACAAACGTTATTTTGAAACTGCCGCTTATCTCGGAAGCGAATGTGTTGTTATACACGGAGGTAAGCCTATTCCGCAGAAAGATGAGCTTGACTATTTTGAAGTGTTTGCAAGACTTTGTGAGGAGGGAAAAAAATTCGGCGTACTCCCCGCTCACGAAAATGTGTTTGCAAGAGCAGGCAGTGACACAGGGTTTTTGAGAAGACTGAAGCACTACCTCGGTGATGATTTCCGGCTTGTGCTTGATATAAAGCAATCAAGGCGCTGCGGTGTTGATGAGTTTGAGCTTATCCGCCTTTTCGGCAAGGATATTATACAGCTTCATATAAGTGATTATGATGCGAGCCGTGATTGTATTCCTCCCGGCGAGGGAAAATATGATTTCAAAAAGCTGTTTGAAACTCTTAAAATTGCGGGATATGATAAAAGCGCCCTGATTGAGCTTTACTCCTGGAGCTGGGAAACACCTGAACAGATTGTAAATTCTGTGGGATATTTGAAAAAAATCGGGTAGCGGTGCGGTTACTGTATCCATGATATCATTGACAGGGTTACGATGTTAAATTATAATTATGTAAAGACTTATGAAAACAAACACGAGTGAGTTATCTGCTTTTGTTATGGGGGTATTCTAATGAAAGAAATAATTTTGTCGTTTGTTGCCTTTGTGTCTGCAACATTTGTAATAATTGGATTAGGTAAATTTTTGGAAAGGTTTTCAGACAAAGGTTGGGCGCCTATCATTAAATTGATAGCTATGACATTGTTATTTATTATTTTTTGTATTGTTATGGGTAAAATCCAAAACTAACACAGTTGCTGTTTGACGGACGCCTGATAGGCGCCCCTACGAGCTAACAGCTCATTATTCAGCAATATTTGGAAAAAATCGGGTAAAATTGTTGAAATTATATATGCTTTTATGGTATAATAAAGTGTATATATTTATACAGATAAGGATGTGTTTTTATGAAATGTCCGTTTTGCGGAATTGAAGAAAGCAAGGTTATCGACTCCCGCCCTACCGACGAGGGTGAAAGAATCCGCCGCCGCAGAGAATGCACAAGCTGCGGTAAAAGATTTACCACTTACGAAATAATCGAAAACGTTCCGGTTATTGTGGTCAAGAAAGATAAGTCCCGCGAAACCTTTGACCGCAACAAGCTCTATAACGGTATTCTCAGAGCTTGCGAAAAGAGACCCGTTTCTATTGAAACCATCGACAGAATGGTTGACGACATTGAAGCCGCATTGCAAAATTCCCTTGACCGTGAGGTTACATCAGTTCACATCGGTGAAATGGTTATGGATAAGCTCAAGGGCGTTGATGAGGTTGCATACGTGCGCTTCGCTTCGGTTTACCGTCAGTTTAAAGACATCAACACCTTTATGGATGAGCTTGCAAAGCTTCTGAGCGAAAAATAAGGAGATTTGTTATGGTTGAAATCACACTTGCCATTCTCGCAGGAGTTGTCGGTTTAGCCCTGATTATTTACACCATAGCCGGTTTTTACTGCCTTAAGCTTGCCGTAGGCAAGAAAAAGAAGCGCAAGCCCCCCGAGAACGAATGGCAGGAATACAAGGCTGAACAAAGAGTTAAAAACACCGAATACCTTATGTCTAAAAATCCTGAGGATTTAACCCTTAAAAGCTGTAAGGGTCAGACGATGAAGGCCTGGTTTGTGCCTGCAGAGGGCTCAAAAAGATTTGTCATCTGCGTTCACGGCTACGGTAGCACGGGGCCTAATGAGTTCAGCCATATGTTCCGTTTTTATAACGAAGATATGGGATATAACTATCTTATCCCCGACCTTACCGCCCATGGCAGAAGCGGCGGATATTTCATCGGCTTCGGCTCCTTTGACTCAAAGAACATTATGCTCTGGGTCAATTATCTTATTGAGCGCTTCGGTGAAGATATTGAAATCATTCTTCACGGCATTTCAATGGGCGCGGCAACGGTTATGAACGTTAATGAAATGAATCCGCCTGACCAGGTTAAACTTGTGATTGAGGACTGCGGCTTCACCTGCGCCTATGACCAGGTATATGACACCGCTAAGCACACCTTGGGGTTTGACTGCAAGCATCTGCTTGCTTCAACAAACACCCTTTGCAAAATCTTTGCAGGCTACCGACTTGAGGAATCAAACCCCTTGGGCAATATGGTAAATGCAAAAAATCCCGTTTTGTTCATTCACGGTGAGGAAGATAAATTTGTTCCCTTTGACTTTGGACGACAGCTTTATGAAGCCTGCCCCACTGAAAAGGATTATTTCTGGGTGCCCGATGCAAAGCACGCAGACAGCTACTACAAAGCAAAAGAGCAGTACGAAGAAAAGGTCAAGGCCTTTATTGCAAAGCACCTTGATAAAAAGACTGCCGCAATAAACTAATTTACATAGCAATAACACACCCTGATTTCGGAGGAATATATGACACAGTACAAAGATTTATCAAAAGAAGAGCTTTCACAAATCAAAGCCGAGCTTGTCAGCACCTATGAGGGCTACAAGGCTCAGGGACTGAGCCTCGATATGTCAAGAGGCAAGCCCGGCAAGGACCAGCTTGATTTATCAAACGATGTTAACAGCGTTCTCGTTGCCGACAGCGATTATAAATGCGAAAACGGTATGGACGTGCGCAATTACGGTATTCTTGACGGCATTCCCGAAGCAAAGCGCCTTTTTGCCGAGCTTCTCGAGGTTGAAAGCAAAAACGTAATCGTTTGCGGTTCATCAAGCCTTAACATAATGTATGATTACATTGCTCAGTGTATGATTTTCGGCGCAGGTGACAAACCCTGGGCAGGCCAGGAAGTCACCTTCCTCTGCCCTGCTCCCGGCTACGACAGACACTTCGGCATCCTTGAGCATTTCGGCATTAAAATGGTAACTGTTCCCATGCTTGCCGACGGCCCTGATATGGATAAAATTGACGGGCTTATCAAGGACGAAAGCGTAAAAGGCATTTTCTGTGTTCCCAAATACACAAACCCCGAGGGAATCACCTTCTCAGACGAGGTTGTGCGCCGTTTTGCGGCTATGAAGCCTGCTGCAAAGGACTTCAGAGTTATCTGGGATAACGCTTATATTATTCACGATATTAACGACACTCCAGACAGTCTTCTCAATATTTTTGAAGTCGCCAAGGAATACGGCAGTGAGGATATGTTTATCGAGGTTACTTCAACTTCAAAAATTTCCTTCCCCGGCGCAGGTATTTCTGCACTTGCAGCTTCAGATAATAACATTGCAAGCATCAAAAAGCGTATGACGATTCAGATTATCGGTCACGATAAAATCAATCAGCTCCGTCACGCAAGATATTTCAAAAACGTTGACGGCATCCGTGAGCATATGAAAAAGCACGCTGAGATTGTACGACCCAAGTTTGAAGCAGTTCTGAACGCATTTCACACCGAGCTTGACGGCCTCGGCATTGCCGACTGGAAAAATCCCAACGGCGGTTATTTCATCAGCCTTTACGTTTTGCCCGGCACAGCCAAAGAGGTTGGCAGACTTTGCAAAGAGGCAGGCGTTGTTCTCACACCCGTTGGTGCAACATACCCTTACGGCATTGACCCCGACAACAGCAACATCCGCATTGCGCCCACCTTCCCCAACGTTGAGGAGCTCAACAAGGCTGTTGAAATTCTTTGCGTGTGCATCAAGCTTGCGGCTGTAAATTACCTTTTGGGAGAATAATTTTTAGGAGAATTAACTTGTCACTTTACGAAGTAAGACAATTTAATAATTTCCCCGAGCTGATAAATTCAAGCGTAGATTGCTTTGGTGACAGCATTGCCTTTTGTCAAAAAAAGGGCGATGCTGTCGTTAACTATACCTACAATGAATTTAAATCGGCTGTGATGAGCTTTGGCTCTTTTCTCAGCAAATCAGGCTTTTCAGAAGGCAGAATTGCCGTCTGCGCCGACAACAGCGTTGAATGGTGCATTGCTTATATGGCAGGTGCCGTTTACTGCGAAACGGTTGTTCCCGTTGACAAGGAGCTGACAGGCGAAAACATTGCCGCCACCATTGAAAAAGCAGGTGCAAAAGTGCTTGTTACCGACCAGAAGACTTTTTTAAAGCTCCCTGAAAATATGGGCATCACAATTATCGGAATTGACTTTGAAAGCGAAAACATAAAGCCTCTGAGCAGCTTGCTCACCGAAAGTAACGTTTTGCCTATGCCGACAAAAGCGGCAGGTACACCGTCGGTTATGCTGTTTACTTCAGGTACAACGGGCAAATCAAAGGCGGTTATGCTCAGCCAGGAAAATATCTGCTTTGATATTTCCGCGGTTATGAAAATTGTTAAAATCAACCACGGTGAAAGGGTGCTTTCTCTTCTGCCGTTACATCACACATACGAATGCTCAATTTCTTTTCTTTGCTGTTTGTATGCAGGCGTAACCGTCTGCTTCGGCGGAGGAATAAAGGATATTTACAAGGATTTCAAGCTCTTTGCCCCTCACGCGTTGGTGCTTGTGCCCTTGATTTTGAAAAAATTTGCGGCAAAATTCAAAAAGCTTCCCCCACTTCCCGACAGACTTCTAAAGAAAAGAGTGCTTGACTTTTTCGGCGGTAATCTTCGTCTTGTAGTCTGCGGTGCAGCACCTATTGAAAGCGACGTTTTAAAGGAAGTTTCAAGATTTATTCCCACAATTATTCACGGCTACGGTCTTACGGAGTGTTCACCTATTGCACTTTGCAACCCTGATTTTGATGTCAGCCTTGACTCCGTGGGCAAGCCATTGCCCGGCACTCAGGCAAAAATCATCAACCCCGACGAAAACGGCACAGGCGAAATCTGTGTTAAGGGTGATATGGTTATGGCAGGATATTTTGACGGTGAAAAGGTCAACGACGTCCGCGACGCTGACGGCTGGTTTCACACGGGTGACCTTGGCTACTGCGATGAAAAAGGCAATTACCACATCACAGGCAGGCTAAAGAACCTTATCGTTACCCCCAACGGAAAAAATATTTACCCTGAGGAGCTGGAGCTCCAGCTCGGTGAATTTAAAGAAATAACCGAATGTATGGTGTATGAGGGTATTGACTCCCGCGGCTCTGCGGCTGTGTGGGCAAAGATTGTAACCACCTCCGACAGCGACAAGGTACAGAAAATCATTAAAAAGGTCAACAGCAAAAACGCGCCGTACAAAGCCATTAAGGGGTTTGAAATCTACGAGGAGTTGCCGAAAAACACTTCATTTAAAATCATCCGTAATAAATAATATAACCTCCTCATACCTTAAAATGAGGAGGTTGTTTTATGCAAAAAAATAAAAAGAAAAATCACAAAGATAACCGAAGCGCAGACAAGCTGATAATAAAATCCGTTCTTATAGGCTCGGCGGCAGGAATTGTGAGCTTTTTTGCCCTGACCTGTGTTCTCACTTTACTTGCTTACACTCAAGACCTGGAAGAGAGCTACTACACAGCACTGATATTTTTTGCAAGCGGTTTCAGCGCATTTATCGGCGGCTTTGCGGCGGTTTTGCCTCTGAAGCGTAACGGACTTGTGCTGGGGCTTCTCAGCGTACTGCCGACGTTCTTTTTTATAGTTGGCGTGGCAGGTATTGTCAGCAGAACGGGCATTGGATTTTTAGGTTGGATTGCCCTTATGATAATGCTCGGAACAGGTGCATTGGGCGGAATTGTGGCCGCTAACAAAAGGAAAAGAGTAAAAATCAAATAGGTGTTGATTATAAAGCGCAAAAGTGATAGAATTATAAAAGCAGTTTAAAACGAGGTTTGAAAATGAAAAAGACAGAACTTATTAAAAAAGCGAACTCAATTGTTCCCTCAAAGCAACAGCTTCAATTTGCCGATATGGAGTTTATCGGGCTTATTCACTACGGAATGAATACATACACAAACAGTGAGGAAGGCACAGGCAGAGAGCCTGAAAAATATTTCAATCCCCCTGAGCTTGATGTTAAGCAGTGGGTAACAACCCTCAAAACAGCAGGAATGAAGGGTCTTATTCTCACAGTTAAGCACGCAGACGGATTTTGCATCTGGCCGTCAGCATATACAGAGCACACCGTTAAAAACAGCCCTTGGCTTGACGGTGAGGGCGACCTTGTGAAAATGGTGAGCGATGAATGCCGTGAGCAGGGACTCAAGTTCGGCATTTATATTAACCCTCAGGATAAGCACGAAAAATCCTTCGGCACAGAGGAATACAACACCTTTTTCAAAAACATTCTCACAGAGCTTTTAACAAACTACGGTGAGATTTTCTGCGTGTGGTTCCCCCGCGACACAACTACCGACTTCCATTATAACTGGGCTTCATATTACGAAACCGTAAGGAAACTTCAGCCTGAGGCTGTAATCTGCTCCTGCGGCCCCGACTTCCGCTGGGTCGGCAACAAGGGCAATGTTGCAAGAAGTCAGGAATGGAGCGTTGTGCCTTATGACCTGCTCAACAACGCGCCGCTTCAGAAGCTTGTTGAGCCCGATTTGGGAAGCTTAAAAAAGCTCAAAAAGGCAGAAGAGCTTGTATGGCTCCCCCCTGTTACAATGACATCTATCAGGCCGAGATGGTTTTATCACAAAGAGGATGAAACGGATTTGAAGATGCTCTCAAACATACTTGACATTTATTTCCGCTCGGTGGGCAACAACGGCACAATGATCCTGAGCATTCCCCCGTCACACCTTGGAATAATTGACAAAAAGGATGATGAGTCACTGAGAACTCTCGGCGCACAGCTCAGCATTGAGTTTAAAACAAACCACGCTGAAGACGGTGAATTTTCGGCTTCAAGCGAGCGTGACGAGCTTCACGGTGCGCATATGGTTAAAAAGGAAAACGGCTACTGGCACAGCGGAGAAGTGAGCAAAAAAGCCACAATTGAAGTGGATATGGGCGAAGTTAAATTCATTAACAAAGTAGTCCTTGGTGAAAACACCGCAACAGGCCAGCAGATTGAAAAGTTTAACCTTTACTATTTCTTTGACAAGAAGTGGAAAAAGATTTATTCGGGCAACACCATCGGCAGAAAGAAAATCTGCAACCTGCCCGAAATGAACGCAAGAAGAATTAAGCTCGAAATTGTGAAAACAAGAGAGTTTGCAACAATCAAAACATTTGAAGTGTATTAAAAAACAAGCAGGATTGACAGCCAATCCTGCTTGTTGGTTTTTATTCAGCACTGTAATTACGGGTCATATTCATTATTATATTCCGGACCTATACAAATCCGTTTGTCGTAATAAATATCTTCACCGTTATATTTACCTATCGGTTTTTCAGACAAAGGAGATAGACCTTCATTTGCATCTATATACTCGGGAGAATACGAATTTTTAGTCCGTCGCAACCTGAAAGAAAGAATATCATCACGATATTCTATATCTGTAATAAATCCGTAATACACTTCAAATTCGTCATTAACTATCGAGCTGTAGCCATATACAGAGGTCTCGTGATAAAGCCCGGATTTGCGGTCTAAGGCAGTTTTCGAACTTTCGTAATACCCGTCTCCGCCCGGGTAATACCAGTTACTTAACTCAATATCATTGCTAACACAATAGTTTAAAAGGAATGCATCGTTTTCAAAGTCAATAAACTCGTCTTTTTTGCAGTCATACACTTTTATGCAGTCTTCAACAACGGCATATTCTTCGCCTGCATAAAAGCGGTTATAAAGAACATTCGGGACTTCACCTGAAACATCTTTAAGCTTGTAGGCTACCATATATCTCATCGCAACCACTTGATTTTCTTTATCAAAAGCAAATTTAAATACCCAGCCCTGAATCAGATTATGTTTTTGAGAATCATCAATTTTTTGATACAAAATGCTGTTTGTGTTAGAGTTTCGGTACATATAGTAATCACCAAACAGTTTCATATCATTTTGAGGAACATGATTTTCGGCTATCAATATAGCAACCGAGCCAATAACCAAAACAAGTACAACAGAAATTACGGAGATGATAATTTTCGCTATTTTGTTCATATGTATCCTCCTTTTTGTCAAGGCTTCTCCTTGAGGAGAAGCTGTCACGAAGTGACTGAGGGATTGTTTTTCTCGGAAGGCTGATAGCCTTCCCTACGGGCTTTGACGTATCCACCCACCGCTTCGCGGTCCTCCTTTAGGCAAGGAGGGCAACGGTTACAGTCGGCTTTCAGTTATTTTTGCTCTTTGTAAGCATTACCGTTTACAAGTTATAGTAATAAAAATAAACTGCGTTTTTGTCAGGAGCAAAGTATAAGTCAAACGGCTCTGAATACCCTTGAGTCATTGTTTGAAAATACTCATCAGAAACGAAATACTCGTTGTTTGCAAGAAATTTTTTCATTGTGTCTGATACATTCACATCATAGTAATACGGGTTACCCTTACTTTCTCTCCACTGAAAATTTTCAAGCAGATAATCGCAATATTCCTCACTGACAATTAACTCACCGGACATACTTGATTCCAACACAAAGCCCACCGTACCGGCTTCAACGCACCATTCACAATCAGCCGAAACAATAGGTACATCCTCAAAATACGGCATCAGGTATTTCACTTCTTCAACATCAGTCACCTTTTGAGGAACACTCACATAATATACGGCGCCGATAATCGGAATAATCACAAAAACCACAAATACACAAGCAAGACCTAAAATAATTTGCTTTGACTTTTTCATTGAAAACTCTCCTTTACAATATCCGTCATTTGATTATTAGATAAGAATTTTCAATAAACGTTACAATTTTTTTACCCATCCTCTGCTATTCACTTCTATTGGCAAGGAGGGCAATAGTTACAGTCGGATTTCAGTTATTTTTGCTCCTCATAAGAATACATTTTGCTGATGATGTAAACGGGGCGGTTTTTGACCTGAACGTAAACCTTGGCGAGATATTCACCGAGAATGCCCACACAAAGAAGCTGAAGACCGCCGAACATAAGAATGAGGGCAACTATACTGTCATAACCCGCAACGTCAACGCCCCACACAAAGTGGCGGATAATGATAATCAGCGTATAAATAATTGAAGCCAAAAAGGCAAATGTGCCGATGCCTGTGGCAAGCTTGAGTGGAGCTGTGGTGAATGAAATCATACCTTCAAAGGCATATTTGAAAAGCTTCCACACGTTCCAGTTGGAAACGCCGTTTTCACGCTCCTGCACTTCATAGGGAATAAATTTTGTGTTGAAGCCAACCCAGGAAAAAATGCCCTTTGAAAAGCGGTGATATTCCGTCATATTGAGAATTGCCTCCACCATTGAACGGCGGAAGGTTCTGAAATCACTTGCGCCCGAAACAAAGTCAACCTCCGTCACCTTGTTAATCAGCTTATAAAAAGCATTTTTGAGGGTTATCATCATTTTGGATTCTTTTCTTTCCTCCTGATAAGCGGCCACACAGTCATATTCTTCATTATCGTCAAGAATATTAACCATCTGCAGGGCTACCTCAGGGCGCTGCTGCAAATCGGCATCAATCACGCAGACATAGTCACCCTTTGCGTTGGAAAGGCCTGCATACATTGCCGCCTCTTTGCCGAAATTACGCGAGAAAGAAATCACCTTGATGTTTGACCCTTTCTTTTCGTCATAGAGCTTTTTGAGGGCTTTGAGGGTGTTATCCTTACTGCCGTCATTTACAAAAACAAACTCATAATCAAAGCTTTC
>JAGBHX010000129.1 GCA_017935265.1 Clostridia bacterium
CACATGCCCTAAGTGTGGCGGTGCCGCAAAGCGCGAGACTGATACAATGCCTCAGTGGGCAGGTTCATCCTGGTATTTCCTTCGTTACTGTGACCCCAAGAATGATAAGGCACTCGCATCGCGTGAGGCTCTTGAATACTGGGCACCTGTTGACTGGTACAACGGCGGTATGGAGCACACAACACTTCACCTTCTTTACAGCCGCTTCTGGCACAAATTCCTTTATGACATCGGTGTTGTTCCTTCGGCAGAGCCTTACTCAAAGCGTACAAGCCACGGTATGATTCTCGGTGAAAACGGCGAAAAGATGTCAAAGTCAAGAGGCAACGTTGTTAACCCCGACGACATTGTTAACGAATACGGTGCAGACACAATGCGCCTTTATGAAATGTTTATCGGCGACTTTGAAAAAGCCGCTCCCTGGAACTCAGCCAGCATCAAGGGCTGCCGCCGCTTTGTTGACAGAGTTTGGAATCTTCAGGATATTGTTGTTGACGGCGATTGTTACCGTGAAAGCCTTGAAACATCCTTCCACAAGACCATCAAAAAGGTAACGGAAGACGTTGATAACCTTAAGGCAAACACAGCTATTGCCGCAATGATGTCACTTCTCAATGAAATTGCCGACACAGGCTTAATCACAAGAGAAGAATATAAAACCTTTACTCTTCTTCTTAACCCCTTTGCTCCCCACGTAACAGAGGAAATCTGGAGTGTTATGAACTTCGGCGGTGTTGTAACTGACCATAAGTGGCCTGTTTATGACGAAGAAAAGTGCAAGGAAAATTCAATTGAAATCGTAGCTCAGATTAACGGTAAGGTTCGCGCCAAGCTGGTTATTCCTGCAGATATTGAGGCTGACGAGGCTATTGCTCTTGCTAAAGCTGATGAAAAAATTGCAGAAGCAATTGAAGGCAAAACAATCGTTAAGGAGCTTTATGTAAAGGGCAGACTTGTAAATATCGTTGTAAGATAATTTTTCAAAAAACTCTTTACAAACACGTTTTTTCGTGTTATACTATCCGTTGCGTGTTCCGCTTCTCGGATTTTGGAGTAAACTGCCAAGCAGTTGTCACCTGCCTTAACCTGAGATGTCGGGCAAATAATAAAATGAGGTGAATTAAAATGACAAAAGCAGAAAAAACAGCAATTATGCAGGAGTATGCTCTTCATGAGGGTGACACAGGTTCTCCCGAGGTTCAGATCGCAGTTCTCACAAAGAGAATCAATGACCTTACCGAGCATCTTAAAACTCACAAGAAAGACCATCACTCACGCCGTGGCCTTCTTAAAATGGTTGGTCACAGACGTAACCTTCTTGCATACCTTCAGGAAGTTGATATTGAAAGATATCGTTCAATCATTGCAAGACTTGGTATCCGTAAATAATTCAAAAAGGGGCGGGCAGTTATTTCTGCCTGCCTTGTTATCTTTATTGCGTTGATGTGATAAAGCATAACACAACCCGTAATCTTTCGTCAGGCTGTTGGTTTTAGCAGTGAATCGACAGGTTGAGGCTCTCAAAATGTGGATTTATTGCTAAATCTTGCCTGACGTAGAAATAAAAAATAAAGAGAGGTAAAGATTATGTTTTTCAAAGATTTCAAAACATTTGAAACCACACTTGCAGGTCGTCCTCTTGTAGTTGAAGTCGGCAAAATGGCTCAGCTCGCAGGCGGCTCATGTCTTGTTCGCTACGGCGAAACAGAAGTTCTTTGCACAGCCACAATGGCTGACAAACCCAGAGAGGGCGTTGATTTCTTCCCCCTTTCAGTTGATTTTGAAGAAAAGCTTTATTCAGTAGGCCGCATTCCCGGCTCATTCCAGCGCCGTGAGGGCAGAGCAAGCGAAAAGGCTACTCTTGCTTCACGTGTTATCGACAGACCCATCCGTCCTCTTTTCCCCAAGGATATGAGAAACGACGTTGGCGTTGTTGCCACAGTTATGTCTGTTGACCCCGATTGCTCACCCGAAATCACAGCTATGATTGGTGTTTCAATCGCAATTTCAATTTCAGAAATTCCTTGGGACGGCCCCATTTCAGGTGTTTCTGTCGGTCTTGTTGACGGCAAATTTGTTATCAACCCCACAGAAGCTGAAAGAGAAGTTTCTGAAATGGCAGTTACCGTTGCTTCAACCTGCGACCTCGTTGCTATGATTGAAGCAGGTGCAAACGAAGTTTCAAACGACGATATGTACGACGGTATTATGTATGCCCACAAGGTAAACCAGGAGGTTGTTGAATTCATCAGAGGTATCCAGGCTGAGGTTGGCAAAGCAAAGATTGACTTCCCCTCAAACGACCCTGCTCCCGAGATGTTTGAAGCAATCAAGGAGTTTGCTATTGAAGATGTTAAGGTTGCTCTTGACACAGATGACAAGCGCATCCGTGACGAAAGACTTCGTCCCATCTATGACGCTGTTCACGAAAAATTTGATGAAGTTTATCCCGAAGAAATTGCCAAGATTGACGATTGCATGTACAAGCTTCAGAAATATATCGTAAGACGTTGGCTTCTTGACGAGGGCAAGCGTGTTGACGGCAGAGGCATTGATGAAATCCGTCCTCTTAACGCAGAGGTTGACCTTATCAGCCGTGCTCACGGTTCAGGTATGTTTACCCGCGGTCAGACTCAGGTTCTCACCGTTACCACTCTCGGACCTATGAGCGACGTTCAGCTTCTTGACGGTATCGACAACGAAACCACAAAGAGATATATGCATCACTACAACTTCCCTGCATATTCAGTTGGTGAAACAAAGCCCAGCAGAGGCCCCGGCCGTCGTGAAATCGGTCACGGTGCTCTTGCAGAGCGTTCACTCGTTCCCGTTCTTCCCTCAGTTGAAGAATTCCCCTACTGCATCCGTCTTGTTTCAGAGGTTCTTTCTTCAAACGGTTCAACATCACAGGGCTCAGTTTGCGGTTCAACTCTTTCACTTATGGCAGCAGGCGTTCCCATCAAGGCTCCCGTTGCAGGTATTTCCTGCGG
>JAGBHX010000130.1 GCA_017935265.1 Clostridia bacterium
GGCGTTGGCCCCAAGCTTGCTCAGCGAGTGGTTCTTGAGCTTAAAGATAAGTTTTCCGCAGGCCTTGCTCAGGGCGGTGTAAGCGTTGTTGACACGGCCTCACCCTCGCAGGCAGGCGGCAACAGGGCAGAGGCTGTTGAAGCTCTCATTATGCTCGGCTACAGCCGAACGGAAGCGGCCTCGGCAATCGGTAAGCTTGACCCATCCTTGTCGGCAGAGGAGCTTATCAGATTAGCCCTCAAATCTTTGATATAAAAGTGAAAAAGGAGCAATATAATGGATACAGATTATGAAAACCGAATTGTCGCTCCCGAATATTCATCGGGTAATGACAGTGAAATTGAATATCAGCTCCGACCTCACTCTTTGAGTGATTACATCGGCCAGGAAAAGGTGAAGGAAAATCTTTCAATCTTCATTGAAGCCGCCAAAAACCGCGGCGAGTCCCTTGACCATGTTTTGCTTTACGGCCCTCCGGGACTGGGCAAAACCACCCTTGCAGGCATTATTGCCAACGAAATGGGTGTCAATTTCAGGCTCACCTCAGGCCCGGCTATTGAAAAGCCCAAGGATTTGGCGGCATTGCTTACCAATCTCAACGAGGGTGATGTGCTTTTCATTGATGAAATTCACCGTATGAACAGAATCGTTGAAGAAATTCTTTATCCGGCAATGGAAGATAACGCTCTTGATATTATAATCGGTCAGGGTCCTTCGGCAAGAAGCATCCGCATTGACCTGCCTCATTTCACTCTCGTGGGTGCAACAACCCGAGCAGGCCAGCTCAGTGCACCTCTTCGCGACCGTTTCGGTGTTGTTCTTCGTCTGGAGCTTTATTCTGACGAGGAGCTGGCAAGAATAGTTAAGAGAAGCGCAGGCATTCTCGACGTTCAGATGGATGACTTCGGCGCAATGCAGATTGCCTCACGCTCAAGAGGCACACCGCGTATTGCCAACAGACTTCTCAAAAGAGCGAGAGACTTTGCTCAGGTGCTGGGCAACGGAGTTATTACCGACGCCACCGCAAATATGGCACTTGATAAAATGGAAATTGATGAGCTTGGTCTTGACTCAATCGACAGACTTATGCTCACCTGTATGATAAAAAATTATAACGGCGGACCTGTCGGTCTTGAAACCATTGCCGCGGCAATCGGTGAAGAAGCCGTTACAATAGAAGATGTTTATGAACCCTACCTTATGCAAATCGGTTTTCTTTCAAGAACACCGAGAGGAAGATGTGTAACCCCCGCAGGCTACAGGCATTTAGGCTTTGAAATGCCGGGTCAGCAGCAGTTGTTTTAATCTAAATTTATTTTAATTAACATTCGGAGGTAATTATGGGCAGATTATTCGGAACAGACGGTGCAAGAGGTGTTGCAAACACAGAGCTTACATGCGAGCTTGCCATGCAGATAGGCAGAGCCGCCGCTATGGTGCTCATTGACGGTGATGTCAAAAGACCCAAGGTTATGATCGGTATGGACACAAGAATTTCGTCCAATATGCTTTGCTCTGCCCTTACGGCAGGTCTTTGCTCGGTTGGTGCCGATGTTATGAATCTCGGCGTTCTTCCCACTCCTGCGGTTGCTTACCTTGTCAAAAAGTATGAATACGATGCGGCAGTTATGATTACTGCCTCCCATAACCCTTGTGAATATAACGGAATAAAAATTTTTCAGAAAGACGGCTTCAAGCTCCCCGATGAGCTTGAAGAAAAGATAGAAGCAATAATTCTCGACGGTGCAAGCGTACCTCCTGTTAAGGTCGGTGCAGACGTGGGCAGAATAAGAACCTCTGAAATGCCTGTTTTTGACTATGTGCGTTACCTTGAAAGCACGGTTGACTGCACCTTTGAAGAATATAAAGTAGCTCTCGACTGTGCCAACGGTGCTTCAAGCGTTACTGCTCACGAGCTGTTTACAGATTTGGGTGCAGATATGTATGTTCGTTCGTCTATGCCCAACGGCGTCAATATTAACCGTAAGTGCGGCTCAACCCATATGGATGGTCTTCAGCGGCTTGTTGTGGAAAATGGCTGTGATATTGGCTTTGCCTTTGACGGTGATGCTGACAGAATGTTGGCTGTTGACGAAAAGGGCAGAGTGGTTGACGGTGACAAGATTATCGCGATCTGCGCTTCAGATATGAAAAACAGAGGAGTTCTCACCAACAACACCGCGGTTGTTACCGTGATGAGTAATATGGGCTTTTTCAAATTCTGTGAAAACCACGGCATAAACTGCGAAAAAACAAAGGTCGGTGACCGTTATGTGCTTGAAAATATGCGTGCCAACGGTCACAAAATCGGCGGTGAGCAGTCGGGTCACGTAATTTTTTATGATTATGCTACCACGGGTGACGGCCAGCTCACGGCTATTCAGCTTCTTTCGGTTATGAAGCGCACAGGCAAGAAGCTCTCCGAGCTTGCCGATGAAATGGAGGTTTATCCTCAGGTTCTCGTTAACGTTAAGGTTTCTCAGATGGGCAAAAAGCGCTATGAGAATGACGAAGAAATCAAAAATGCGATTAAGAGTGCAGAAAAAGAACTCGGAGACACAGGCAGAGTGCTTGTTCGTGTGTCAGGCACAGAGCCTCTTGTAAGAGTTATGCTCGAAGGTAAGGATGAAAAGCAGATTACCGTCCTTGCTGACGAAATTGCTCAGGTTGTTAAAGAAAGACTTATTTAATTCAGGACGGATAGATATGAGAAATACTCAGGATTGGTCAGATTACGAGCTTATTGATTGCTCAGACGGTGAACGCCTTGAGCGTTGGGGCAATGTTATTCTTATAAGACCTGACCCGCAGGTAATATGGAAAACACCTAAGACCCACCCATTGTGGAAAAATGCCCACGCCCGTTACCACCGCTCACAGACAGGCGGCGGTAAGTGGGAGCAATACAAAAAAATTCCCGATGCGTGGAGAATCAACTATAAAGATTTAGCGTTCAACGTCAAGCCTATGGGCTTCAAGCACACGGGTCTTTTCCCAGAGCAGGCTGTTAACTGGGATTTTATGATGAATCTTATCAGAAATGCAGACAGACCTGTTAAGGTGCTCAATCTCTTTGCCTACACGGGCGGTGCAACCGTTGCCGCTCTTAAGGCAGGCGCAAGTGTTGTTCACGTTGACGCTTCAAAGGGTATGGTTGCCTGGGCAAAGGAAAATGCTGTTGCTTCGGGTGTTGACGGTGCTCCGGTGAGGTGGATTGTTGACGACTGCATCAAGTTTGTTAACCGTGAAATCCGCCGCGGCAACAAATATGACATCATTATTATGGACCCGCCGTCATACGGACGAGGCCCCGGCGGTGAAGTGTGGAAGCTTGAAGATGAAATATATTCATTTGCCGAAATTTGCTCTCAGGTGCTTTCCGATAACCCGCTTATGGTGCTTATAAATTCCTACACAATGGGCCTTTCTCCGTCGGTTATGGAGTATATTTTAGGCTCACTTGTGTCAAAGCGTTACGGCGGCAAGCTCACCTGTGATGAAATCGGTCTTCCCGTGACCAATACCGGTATGGTGCTTCCCTGCGGAGCATCAGCTATGTGGCTTAAAGATTAAATTTACTGAAGGTCATTATTATGAACAAGGATATACTCATAAAATTTAATAATGTTACTTTCGCATACACTTCTTACGAAGATGAAGAAGAAAGTGTTAATACCCCCGTGCTTACGGATTTTTCTCTTGAAATTCCCCGTGGGCAGTTTATTGCCGTTTTAGGTCATAACGGAAGCGGCAAATCCACCGCCGCCAAAATGATGAACGCGCTTCTCGTGCCTCAGTCAGGCAGCGTAACAGTTGACGGCATCCCCACGAGTGACGAGTCAAGAATTATCGACATCCGCCGCAAGGTAGGTATGGTTTTTCAGAATCCCGATAATCAGCTTGTCGCCACAATTGTTGAGGATGACGTGGCATTCGGCCCCGAAAATCTTGGTGTACCCCCCGAAGAAATCCGTGTCCGTGTTGATAACGCTCTCAAAGCTGTGGGTATGTATGAATTCAAAGACCGCGAGCCTCACAAGCTCTCGGGCGGCCAGAAGCAGCGTGTTGCTATCGCAGGCATCATTACTATGCAGACGGACTGTATCGTTATGGACGAACCTACTGCTATGCTTGACCCGAGAGGCCGTAAAGAGGTTATGGACACAATCAAAATGCTTTGTGATGAACTTGGTATCACCGTTGTGCTTATCACTCACTATATGGACGAGGCAGTTAAGGCTGACAGAGTCGTTGTTATGAATGACGGCAAAATTTGCCTTGACGGTGCGCCACGTGAGGTGTTTTCAAACGTTGAGCTTATTAAATCTCTCGGTCTTGACGTACCTCAGGCAACCGAGCTTGCATACAGGTTAAATAAAGCAGGCTTTGATATTGATTTTAATGTTCTTGATGAAGAAGAATGTGCTGGTGCCATCTTCTCACTTTTGGAGGTGAAGTGATGGCTGCGGTGATTTCTGTTAAAAACCTTACTTACGAATATAATGTGGGTACTCCGTCTTGCTCCGTTGCACTTGATAATGTGAGCCTTGATATCGAAAAGGGAGACTTTATCGGTCTTATAGGTCACACAGGCTCAGGCAAAAGCACCCTTGTTCAGCACCTCAACGGTCTGATCAAGCCTACAAAAGGAACGGTTTACCTCAACGGTAATGATATTCATTCCGATAAAAAAGCAACCCGCGAAGCACGCTTCAAGGTTGGTCTTTGCTTCCAATATCCCGAATATCAGCTTTTCGAAGAAACTGTTGCTAAGGACATTGCTTTTGGCCCGCGCAATATGAAGCTTCCCGAAAATGAGATTACTTCAAGGGTTGTCAAGGCTGCGATGTATGTCGGCCTTAAAAAGGAGCATATGGAAAAGTCACCCTTTGACCTTTCGGGCGGTGAAAAGCGCCGTGCCGCAATTGCCGGTGTTATGGCAATGGAACCCGAGGTTCTTATTTTCGATGAGCCCACTGCAGGCCTTGACCCAAAGGGCAGAGATGTTATTTTATCTCTTGTAAAAAATTATCAGACTCAGACAGGATGTACGGTTATTCTCGTTTCTCATTCAATGGAGGATATTGCCCGTGTTGCCGATAAGGTAATTGTTATGAACAAAGGCAGAGTTGAAATGTACGGTGACGTTAAAACCGTTTATGCCGACTGTGACCGCCTGTCTGCAATCGGTCTTAATGTGCCTCAGGTAACAAAAGTGTTTTCACTTCTCAAAGAAAAGGGTCTTGAGTTCAGCGATGATGTTTATACCGTTGAGCAAGGCTTCAATGTCCTTTCCGAATATTTAAAAAGGAGGGACTTAAATGATTAAGGATATTACAATCGGTCAGTATTTTTTAGGCAACTCCTTTCTTCACAGAATGGATGCAAGAATGAAAATTATTCTGACCTTCGCCCTTATAATTGCAATTTTTGTTTGCAAAAGCATACCCTCGTTGCTGCTTATGGTTGCAATCACCGTTTTTCTTGTGGCTGTTTCTTCAGTGCCCTTTAAAATGGTGCTCAAAAGCATAAAGCCAATCGCAATTATCGTTGTGTTCACAGGCATACTCAATCTCTTTTATGTAACTGGCGGCAAAACTCTTTTTGAGTGGAGCTTTATACACATTACCACCAAGGGTATTTTTACTGCTGTGTTTATGGCTGTGAGAATTATCTGCCTTGTGGTTATAAGCTCGCTTCTGACTTACACCACAACCCCCACAATGCTCACAGATGCAATTGAACGGCTTCTGTCACCACTCAAGGTGTTCAAAATTCCCGTTCATACTCTCGCAATGATGATGACTCTTGCGCTGAGATTTATTCCCACTCTCATTGAGGAAATTGACAGAATTTCAAACGCTCAGAAGGCAAGGGGAGCCGATCTTGATTCGGGCGGTCTTATAGAAAAAGTCAAGGCTCTTATTCCCATAATCGTTCCGCTTTTTGTTTCTTCGATCAGACGTGCCTACGAGCTTGCGGATGCTATGGATTGCCGCTGTTATGTGGGCGGTGACGGCAGAACAAGAATGAAGCAGATGAAGCTCAAAGGCTCGGATTTTGTTTCGCTTTTGGTAACAGCCGTTTTAATTGCAGGCCTTATTTTGTTAAACCACTATTTCACAAAGGTGATTTAATTGAGAAATCTTCTTGTAACAATAGCATACGACGGCACCGACTACCACGGCTGGCAGGTTCAGCCCAACGGAATAACCGTTCAGCAGGCAGTGCAGGATGCTGTTGAAAAAATAATTCAGAAAAGAGAAAACATTGTCGGTTGCAGCCGTACCGATTCAGGTGTTCACGCCAACAGCTTTTGCTTCAATATGAGAACCGAAAGCTCAATTGACCCGTATCGTTTTGTGGGCGCGATGAATGCCGTGTTGCCAGATGACATCGCGGTTAAGGACTGCGTTGAGGTTCCCTTGGATTTTCACGCAAGGTACGATTGCAAGGGCAAGGAATATGTCTATAAAATCTGGAACAGCCCTCAGCGAAATCCATTTTTGCTCGACAGATACCTTCACTATAAAAAGCCTCTTGATGTTGATTTGCTCAATAAAGCGGCACAGAGCTTTGTTGGCAAGCACGATTTTTCCGCGTTCTGTGCTTCAAGGGCAAGCGTTGATGATTTTGTCAGAACAGTTGAATATGCAAAAGTGACCCGTGACGAAGAAGAAGTCCGCTTCACGGTGAAGGCTGACGGATTTTTATATAATATGGTGCGCATTATGGTGGGCACTCTTCTTGAAGTGTCGGAAGGCAAGATTTCTGCCGACAGTATCGGTGAAATCATAGCTTCACTTGACCGTGAGAAGGCGGGCAGAACTGCGCCTGCGCACGGATTATACCTTAACAAAGTTTTTTATCAGGGGTGATGTAATGGCTAAAAAGAAAAAGTCTACAAAGCTGAAACCCGGTGTTTCTATGGCACTTAAAATTGCATTGATTGTGTTCATAGCAATCACCCTTATTTTCTTTGCCGCAAGAATGTTGGGCGGCATAACACTCACAAGTGTTGTTGAAAACATTAAAATTTCAATTTCAAATCTCGGCGCGGGGGACGGCTTCCCTTACTCCGTTGAGGGTACGGGTGTTAAAAAAGCTTATATCCATTCCGATAAGCTTTTTACCTTTGCCGATGACAGAACGCTTCTTCTCAGCTCCTCAGCAAAAGAGCTTTCTACCGAATCCATTGACTACGGTGCTCCGATAATAGATTTTAAAGACGGAAAGGCCATTGTATATGATACTGATTCCGGTAAGCTGAGAATTCAGAACACTTCAAAAGTTGTTTCCGAAATGAAGCTTGATAATAAAATCACCTGCGGTGCAATAGGGGAGAAGGGCAATTTTGCCGTGTCTTCAATCACATCAAACAATCAGACCTTTTTCACTGCATACGACAAGTCCGGTGAAGAAATTTTTAAATGGAATTTTTCCGACGAGCTTGTTACCTGTATCGACCTTTCTTCTGACGGTAAATACGCTGTTGTGGGTGCTATCAAATCCACAGATGCAGAAACCGACTCAAAGGTTTATGTTTTCAGGTTTGACTCAGAGGAATATGTTTCCTGCTTTGATTTTAACCGAAGTGTTGTCGTGAGCGTCAGATATGTCAAATCTCACGATATTGAGGTTATAACCGAAAAAGGAAGAGCTTATATTACCGACAACACTACAAAGGCTTCCGAAACAGATTTCGGTTCCAATACACTTCACGATATAGACCATATAGATGAGCGCTATACCGCAATTTCAACCTTGAAATACGGCAGCGATTCCAGCGTTATAGTGGATGTTTTTGACGGTGATAAAAAGATTTACACTATTGATGTCGGATCATCTGCCAAAGCAGTTTCAGTCAATGAACGTTATATGGCGGTGCTGACAGACAGCAAGGTTACGGTTTATAACAAAAAAGGCGAAGTCAAAGCCGAAATGAGTGCAGACGTTTCTGCAAGCGACGTGATTGTTTCAAATAAAAAGGTTTATATTATTACCCCTGTTGAAATAATCTGTATGAAATTTTAAGGAGGCAAAGGATGGATATTTTAAAAGTTTACATAATAGACATAGTTTTAGGCTTGATATTTATCCTTTGTGTAGGTTATTATTATCATAAGGGCTTTGCCCGTTCGATTCTTGAGTTTTTCTCATTCTTTGCCGCAGGTGTTATAACAAAAATTTATTACAGCGATTTTGCACAGCTTCTTCTTGAAAATACCCCCTTCTTTGAGGGCGATACGTTTCCTGAAGAAAAGGCAAGAATGGTTTCTCTTGTTGCATTGTTTATCGGTGCTTCCATCTTAATTAAAATCTTAATCAGCTTAATTGACCGTTTCTTCAAGCTTCCGCTGATTAAAACAGCAAACAAGGCTTTAGGTCTTTTAATAGGTGTGCTTTGCGGTTTCCTGCTTGTTACGGGAATATGCCTTGTTATTGACCTCGTGGCAATGACAGGTTACGAACCGCTGGTTAACGCCGTAAATAATTCAATTGTAATGGAAATTGACGCTCAGATTGTCGACATCATTTTCCCGGAAATCAAAAAATTGATTTGATAAATAAGGAGGATAATTATGAATCAGATAAAAACACTTTTAAAAGACTGGAACACAATTCCCAACTGGCTCTCTTACATAAGAATTGCACTTATTCCCGTTTTTGCAGTTCTTTTTTACAACGACAAAGAGATTATTGCTCTCATTGTTCTTGTTGTTTCAGGCAGTACCGACTTCTTTGACGGCAAGCTTGCACGTAAGCTCAATCAGGTTTCCGACTTGGGTAAGCTTCTTGACCCTGTTGCCGATAAGCTCACACAGATTACACTTTCAATCGTGTTTTATCTTGAGTTCCGCAACAGCACCGTAGAGCTTATTAACACCTTCAGCTGGGTGTTCCTCATCTTCGTAATCAAAGAGCTTGTTATGGTTGTGTTCGGCACAATTATGGTTCTTGTTGGTCTTCGTCCCGTTGCCGCAGAAATAGTGGGCAAAACAGCAACAATGGTGTTTTATCTGGTCATGATTTTTATAGTTATGTTCGGTCCGGAGGTTGGTGTTCTTTCTCACCTGTGGGCAATTCCCGAAACACTGCTTCTTGTGCTTGTGGTAATTTCGGCGTTCATAACAGTTCTCGCTTTTCTCAGCTATCTACCGTCAACGTTCAGACAGGTTGCAGATAAAATCAAAGAAAGTAAAAGTAAATAATTAGGAGCAAATATGAAACAAGTTTTATGCAGTAAGTGCAAAATTCGTCCGGCGGTTATTTTTATGACCAAAATGGACGGCGATAAAAAATCCGATTCCGAGGGTCTTTGCCTCAAATGCGCTATGGAATCCACAGGTCCCATTAAGCAGATGATGGAAAATATGGGTATCACTGAGGACGATGTTGACGCAATGAGCGAGCAGTTCGGCGCAATGATGGGTATGGGTGACAACGGTGAAGGCTTTGAGCCCGGCGGAGTTCCCACATTTCCCTTTATGCAGAGTATGATGGGTAAGCCTCAGGCAGATGACAGCGCTGACGACGAAGAGGATAAAAAGAAAGACATGAAAGATAAAAAGTCAAAAGAAAAAGGCGAAAAGAACAACAAAAAAAGAAAGTTCCTTCCGCTTTATTGCACAAACCTCACTCAACGCGCGAAGGAAGGCAAGCTTGACAGAATTATCGGCAGAGATAACGAGATTTACAGAACAATTCAGATTCTTTGCCGTCGAAGCAAAAACAATCCCTGTCTTATCGGTGAGCCCGGTGTCGGTAAAACCGCCATCGCAGAGGGTCTTGCAATAAAAATTGCAAACGGTGACGTTCCTGCAAAGCTGGCCAATAAAGAAATTCATTTGCTTGACCTCACATCTTTGGTTGCAGGCACTCAGTTCCGCGGCCAGTTTGAGGGCAGGGTAAAGGGTCTTGTTGAAGAGGTTAAAGCTGACGGTAACATTATTCTTTTCATTGACGAGGTTCACAACCTTGTTGGCACAGGCGGTGACGCCGAGGGCTCAATGAACGCCGCAAACATTCTCAAGCCTGCCCTTTCAAGAGGCGAGGTGCAGATTATCGGTGCAACCACATTCAATGAATACCGCAAATACATCGAAAAAGATGCCGCCCTTGAAAGAAGAATGCAGTCTGTCAAGGTTGAAGAGCCTTCAATCGAAGATACCTGCCAGATGCTCAAAGGCATTAAGGACTATTACGAAAACTACCACAGAGTCAAAATCAGCGACAGTCTTATTTACAAGGCAGTTACTCTTTCTGAACGCTTTATTAACGACAGATTTTTGCCCGATAAGGCTATTGACCTTCTTGATGAGGCCTGCACCTGTGCAAACCTTCGCAACAAGAATATCAGCGACCACGAGCTTCTTGAACGTGAAATTGCCGCACTGAAATTAAAACAGCAGGAGCTTATGGAAGAAACTGAGATTATCGACTATGAAGCTATTGCAAAGGTCAAGGGTGATATCATTGTTGCTCAGTCGAAGTGTGATGAGCTTCAGGAGCTTATTAAAGATGTTGCCGTTACCGAGGATGACCTTGCCCGTGTAATTCAGCTCTGGACAGGCATTCCTGCTCAGAAGATTGTTGAAAGTGATTTACGCCGTCTTGCCGACCTTGACAAAAAACTCAAAAGCAAGGTTATCGGCCAGGATGAAGCCGTTGATATGGTGTCTGCCGCTATACGCAGAGGCAGGGTAAACATCAGCCCCCGCAAGCGTCCCGCGTCTTTCATTTTTGTAGGTCCTACAGGCGTTGGTAAAACTGAGCTTGTAAAACAGCTTGCCAATGAGCTTTTTGACACTCCCGAAACTCTTATCAGACTTGATATGTCTGAGTTTATGGAGAAGCACAGCGTTTCAAGAATTATCGGCTCACCACCCGGTTATGTTGGCTATGACGAAGCAGGTCAGCTCACTGAAAAGGTGCGCAGAAAGCCCTACAGCGTTATTCTTTTTGATGAAATTGAAAAGGCTCATCCCGACGTTATGAACATCCTCCTTCAGATTCTTGATGAAGGTAAAATAACCGATGCGCAGGGCAGAACTGTTGCTTTTGATAACACGGTTATTGTTATGACCTCAAACGCAGGCAGTGAAAGAGGGGATTCAGCCCTCGGTTTCGGCAAAACTGCTGCCGTTGCTTCAAGTGAAAAAGCAATGAAAGCCCTCAGAGAGTTCCTTCGTCCCGAGTTTATCGGCCGAGTTGATGAGGTTGTTGTTTTCAGACCTCTTGAAGAGGACGATTTCCGCAAAATCGCAGTTCTTATGCTTGATGAACTCAAAGAGCCTCTCGGTGATAAAGGTATTGAGTTTAGCTACACACAGAATGCTGTGAGCCTCATAGCTGCAAAATCAGTCGGCGGTAAGAGGGGAGCGAGAGATTTGAGAAACTACATTCGCAGAAATGTGGAGGATAAAATCGCAGCTCTCATTATTGACAGTATTGAATCGCCGTTGACATCGGTTTGTGTGGAAACAAAGGACAATGAATTGCTTATAAAATAACAGTTGGCTGTGAGTAAATCTCACAGCCTAATTTTTTGAAAAAAGTTAAAATTTGTGTTGACATTTTACTCTGATTGTGATATTATATCGTAGTCGTCAAGACGCGGGTGTAGTTTAGCGGTAGAATTCCAGCCTTCCAAGCTGGTTGTGTGGGTTCGACTCCCATCACCCGCTCCATTTTAATAAGTGCGCTTGTAGCTCAGCTGGATAGAGCAACTGCCTTCTAAGCAGTAGGCCAGGGGTTCGAGTCCCTTCAAGCGCGCCATATGGTGGATATAGCTCAGTTGGCTAGAGCGCCAGATTGTGGCTCTGGAGGTCGTCGGTTCGAGCCCGATTATCCACCCCACTAAATAAAACGGCGGAAGTCTTTTTGACTGCCGCCTTTTTTATAATTAAAACAAAATATTGGGGTGTCGCCAAGGGGTAAGGCAAGGGACTTTGACTCCCTCATCCGCTGGTTCGAATCCAGCCATCCCAGCCAAACAGCGCCTCTTGCGAGGCTAAGTTAAGAGATAATATTGAATAAATAATAGATAATAGTGAACGTGGAATATTCGTGCGCTGTTTGTATTATTATTTATTCATTATTATCTCTTATTTATTATCATAAGGAAATGAGAAATATGTCTTCTAACAGTATTATTCTTGATAAATCTCTGCAATTTGCCGCAAGAATTGTTAAGCTTCATAAATATCTCATCAAAGAGAAAAAAGAAAGTGTCATTTCAAAGCAAATTATCCGTTCCGGTACGAGTATCGGTGCCAATGCTAATGAAGCGATTTATGGTTCAAGTAAAGCGGATTTTATAGCTAAGTTACAAATTTCTCTTAAAGAAACTGTCGAAACGGAATATTGGTTAAGGCTGTTGATGTTATCTGATTATATAACAGAAAAAGAAGGATTGTCTTTACTTGATGATTGCCTTGAAATTAAGCGAATTTTAATTTCAACACTTAATACTGCGAAAAACAATAATAAGTAGTTATCACATTTTGTTAAGCGGCAAGTTTCAGTAGAAAAATGTATGATTATGTGTGATACAATTACATTGACAAGGAAAACAATTCATTTAATCTATTAAAAACAGGAGTTTAATATATGAAAACTTTTTTATTTCAGGGTGATTCAATTACAGATGCAAACAGAGACGACGAGAACAATTTTAATTTCGGCTTAGGCTGCGGATACGCGCTGCTTCTTGCTTCTGAAATTGAAAAGAAAAATAAAGGAGAAATCAAGTTTATCAACCGCGGTAACAGCGGAGACAGAATCACCGACGTTTATGCCCGAATTAAGGAGGATATAATAAACTTAAACCCAGATTTTATGTCAATTCTTATAGGCGTCAACGATGTTTCTCACGAGCTCACTATGAATTGCGGTGTCAGCCCGAAAAAATTCAGAATGATTTATGAGTTGCTGATTGAAGAAATAGTGGAAGCTCTGCCTGAAATCAAAATTTTCATTTTAGAACCGTTTATTCTGAAAGGCACTGCCACAGAAAAATTATGGTCTGAATTTAATTCTGAAGTAAGAAAAATGGCTGAAGTATCAAGGCAGGTTGCCGAGAAATATAATTTTGATTTTGTGCCGCTTCAGGAAAAGTTTGATGAATTATCAAGCGACGGAGACACGGGATACTGGAGTGTTGACGGCGTTCATCCCACTTCAGTAGGGCATCAGGTTATTAAAGAAGAATTACAGAAGGTTATTGAAAATTACATATAAACACTTGCAACGGCTTGCTTCGACGGGCCGTTTTTGTTGACTTTTCCGCCTTTGATTGGTATACTCTATTTAACTCAATTCCCGGAGGATGCTATGTCTGATATTTTGAATTGCTTAAACTCAATTTTTGAAAACGATATAATTAAGCTTGTTATCAGTCAGCCGATTGACAAAGACAGCGAATACAAAAAAATCACCGTCAGCCGTATGCCCAAGTTTTATCAGCTGGCCAAGTTTACGCAGAGGCAGGTCTTTCACGAAAACATTGCTTTTGAGGCAATAGCTTCTCGCTGTGCGGAGCTTTGTGACGGATTTCAGCAGGTTTTTGCCCGCAGTGCAGACAAGGAAATTCACGTCAAAATCTCATCAAAAGGTAAGCTTTCTGTTAAAGAAAAAGCCTTGAAAGGGGAGGTTGTCTCCGCTGTGAATGAGCATAACCGCCGTAAGCAATACCTTTTGCCTGAGGGCAGCGTTATCGCACCTCTTGTGGATATGGGTATCTTTACAAAAGACGGCAAGGTTGTGCAGTCAATGTATGATAAATACAAGCAGATAAACCGCTTTATTGAAATCATAGACGACTCAATCCGCCAACAGGATTATAAAAAGCTCAACATTATTGATTTTGGTTGCGGCAAGTCTTATCTGACATTTATTGTGTATTATTATCTTACTGAGGTCAAGAAAATTGACGCAACAATTATCGGTCTTGACCTAAAAAAAGACGTTATTGAAAAATGCAACAGAGCCGCCGAAAAATACGGCTACAAAAATCTTCGCTTTGAACTCGGTGACATCAACGGCTATAATTGTCCCTTTGATGTTGATATGGTAATTACACTGCATGCCTGTGACACAGCGACGGATTTTGCCCTTTACAATGCAATTAACTGGGGAGCAAAGATGATTTTTTCCGTTCCCTGCTGTCAGCACGAGCTGAACGGTCAGATGAAAGAGGAAAATCTGTCAATTCTCAATCGTTACGGCATCGTTCAGGAACGTTTTGCGGCATTGCTCACGGACTCAATCCGCGGAAATCTTCTTGAATATTGCGGATATAAAACCCAGATTATGGAGTTTATTGACCTTGCTCACACACCCAAAAACCTCCTAATCCGTGCCGTTAAAAAGCAAAGTGAAAGCCAAAAATCAAAAGAAAAAGTGTTAACTGAAATCGAAACCGCAATTAAAGAATTTAACGTTCAGCCAACACTTTATAAGCTTATCTTAAAAGGTGATTAAATGAATAGCCGATTGGAGCAAATCCGCGAAAGTGAAAGAAAATCACATATTGAAATGTATTCAAATGAGGAATTATATCATAGTGAAAGCTGGTTGAAAAAGCCGATAAAAACCGTGCGCGACTTAATACCTATGTTCAGCAGTTTTCCGTCATTGAAGGTGCTTGATTTAGGTTGCGGAGTTGGCAGAAACTGTCTTGCTGTTGCAAATGAATATAAGAACGTCGATTGCAGTATCGACTGTGTCGATATTCTTGAAATTGCCATTGAAAAGCTGTTGTTTTATGCCGAAGAATATGGTGTGTCAGAGTGCATTAACGGAATTGTCAAGCCGATTGAGGGTTTTGCGATTTCAAAGGATAGCTATGATTTTGTTATTGCCGTTTCTGCTCTGGAACATATTGATTCGGTTTCTTCTTTTGTTGAAAAGCTTAATGAGATTAAAGACGGTGTCCGCAACGGAGGCGTTGTGTGCCTCGTTATAAATTCCGAGGTTTCCGAATATAATAAATCAACGGGCGAGGGAATTCCTGCGCAGTTTGAAGTTAATCTCCCAACCGATGAAATGCAGAACACGTTGTCACAAATTTTTAACGGTTGGAACGTGTTGAAATCAACCGTACAGTCTCAGCAATATGATATTCCGAGAGAAAATATTATCAGCGACCTGAGAACAAATGTTGTGACTTTTGTTGCACAAAAGGAGATATGATAACAGGCTTCTCCTTGAGAAGAAGCTGATATAATCTCAAATTAAATCCTTGACTTTGTTTGAAATTTGTGTATAATAATACCTTGTACGAAGGCGTAGCTCAGTTGGTTAGAGTACTTGCTTGACATGCAAGGGGTCGGTGGTTCGAGCCCACTCGTCTTCACCAAGCCACGGTAACGTGGCTTTTTTGTTTATTGTAAAGATTTTGTTAAATTACTGTGATAATCATTGATAAATTTTCCATTTTGTGTTATTATAATTACGTTAGAGAAAATTGCGCTTTGAAAGGATAAAGCTATGAATAAAAAAAGAGATTTTTCAGAAATTACGCCGGTTCTCAGTAAGCTTGGCGATTTATTATATGAAGAAAATGTTATTGAGCCTTCGCTTTATGCCGAGCATAAGGTTAACCGCGGTCTTCGTGACATCAACGGTAGAGGCGTTCTTACCGGTCTTACCGAAATTTCTGAGGTGCTCTCCCGCAAGGTGGTTGACGGTGTTGAAGTTCCCTGCGACGGCGAGCTTTACTACCGCGGATACAACGTCCACGATTTAATCGGTGATTTTCTTAAAAGCGGCCGTTTCGGCTTTGAAGAAACAACATATATCCTTCTTTTCGGCAAGCTTCCGAATAAGAATGAGCTTGAAGAATTTAAGTCTATTATTTCAGATTACCGTTCATTGCCCACATCATTCATCCGAGATTTTATTATGAAATCTCCTTCATCGGATGTTATGAACGGTCTTGCAAGAAGCGTGCTTGCACTTTATTCCTATGACAACAACCCTGATGACACAAGCATCAACAACGTTATGCGTCAGTGCCTGCAGTTGATTGCGTTGTTCCCTCAGCTTACGGTCTACAGCTACCTTGCTTATGATTACTACCGTAAGGATAGCGGCTCATTCTATATTCATGCGCCCAAGAGCGAGTATTCTACCGCAGAGAATATTCTTTATATGCTTCGTAAAGACGGGCAGTTTACCCCTCTTGAAGCCGAAATTCTTGACATCGCTCTTGTTCTTCACGCTGAGCACGGCGGCGGTAATAACTCGTCATTTACCACTCACGTTGTAACCTCATCGGGCACAGATACTTATTCCGCCATTGCGGCGGCTCTCGGCTCACTCAAAGGACCTAAGCACGGCGGTGCTAATATCAAGGTTTGCAATATGTTTGAAAATATTAAAGAAAATGTTTCAGACTGGTCAGACCATCAGCAGGTTGAAGATTATCTTGATAAAATCGTCAGCAAACAAGCTTTTGATAAAACGGGTCTTGTTTACGGTATCGGTCACGCGATTTATTCAATCTCTGACCCCAGAGCTACAATTTTCAGAGGCTATGTTGAGCGTCTTGCCAAAGAAAAGGGCAGAAGTGATGAATTTGAGCTTTACAAGTCCGTTGAGGAGCTTGCCCCTCAGGTTATAGCAAAGCACAGAAATATGTATAAGGGTGTCAGCGCAAACGTTGACTTCTACAGCGGATTTGTTTATCAGATGCTTGGTCTTCCGCCTGAGCTTTACACACCTATTTTTGCAATTGCAAGAATTTCGGGCTGGTCAGCTCACAGGCTTGAAGAGCTTATAAACGGCAACAAAATCATCCGCCCTGCATATAAATCCGTTGCAGGCAGAAGAGAATATATATCATTTGATGAGAGATGATCCGGGTAATGAAATGCATTTTTTTAAGTTAAATGCTTGAAAATAACAATATATATAATGGTTTTATTTAATTATTTAGATAAGGAGCTAAATGGTATGTTAGGTTCACCTATGGTTTTGTTTTTTATTTTACCTTTATTGGCTATTGAATATCTGGTTACAGGTTTTGGTGATTTAATGGGTATCAATGTTGATGCATTGAGTACATGGTTTGACTTTATAGATGTTGAAAGTTTAAAAAGCGAAAATATAGTACAAACTGTTACACCTGTACTTGAGTTCTTTTTCCAGATGTTTAATTGAATAAATAACTTTTAAAGTCGATTATTGAATTGCTAAAAAATATCGAAAATGGAGTTGATTTTATGAAACGTCTGTTTTGTTTGCTTTTGGTTGCAATTCTTTTGATTTTAAGCGGATGCGGTGAAAAGAATGATGCTTTGATTCTCATTGATGAATTAAACGAAGAATATGAAGCAGGTGAGCTTCACTCCTATCTTGTTGATTACCGTATAGACGACGATAAAGTAGTTTTCACTTGTAATCTTTATATTGAAAACACAACTCAAGAAAACAAAGATTTTGAAATCTTTGGGTCTTATAAAGAAGACGTTAAAAGCAGTTTTATTTTGGGCAAAGAAATGAAAGCCGTTGATATTGAAACACAGTCTGACTTGTTCACTCTTCAACCTTTGGAAAAGAAAATGTTTGAAGTTGAATTTGTGGCGCATAAAGGCGACGGTGAAGAAATTAAAGCTAACAGACTGTTGCCTGAAATCACAATTTTAGAAAAGGCCTGAAAAATTACCCCAAACCGCAGTGGTTTGGGGTATCGTTTATTTATAGAGCTTTCCGCTGATGATTACGTCTGACACTGTGAAATCATCATTGATGATAACAAAGTCTGCATCGTAGCCTTTTTCGATTTTGCCTTTGTTAAGGCCGAAGCGTTTTGCAGGGGTTTCACTTGCCATTTTAACCGCTTCATAAAAATCAATGCCGAAGCTGACCGCTGTTTTGATACATTGGAGCAGAGGCTGTGAGCCGCCGGCTAATGTGCCGTCTTCGAGGGTGAGAGCACCGTCGTTCATAATAACGGCAAGTCCGCCTGAATCATATCTTCCGTTGGGAAGCCCTGCGGGGCGGATAGCATCGCTGATGAGAATAACTCTGTCACTGCCCATCATTTTGTAAAGGGCAAGCACAGCCGCCTTTGCAACGTGCCTGCCGTCACAGATAAGCTCGGTGTAAATTCCTTTTTCAGCCGCCGCACCAATCGGGCCGGGGTCACGGTGAAGCAGGGGAGGCATAGCGTTAAAGGTATGGGTCAGACAATCTGCACCGGCATCTATGGCTTTGATTGCCGTTTCACAGTCGCAGGCTGTGTGGCCTATTGAAACCTTACAACCGCAGTTTTTAATAAAATCCTCAGCTCCGTCAACCTCAGGGGCAAGGCTGATGTTAGCTACGTTATTGAATTTCTTAAATTCATTCAAATCGGGTGCTTTGATGTATGCTTCGTTCTGCGCACCTTTTTTCTTCTTTGAAATGTACGGACCTTCAAGGTGGTAGCCGATAACATTTGCACCGCTTTGAGGCAACGGCTGATTGGTGGTAGCAATCAGGTTTTCAATGCTGTCTGTCATTGTTGTGGGAAAAAACGATGTTGTTCCTGCACGGGCAAGAGCTCTGCTGATTGTTGCGAGGTCGCCGTCAGATGTGTCAACTCCGCCAAAGCCGTGAATGTGGGTGTCGATAAGACCGGGGATAACCCTTTTAACCTTGGCATCAATGTCACCATCAGCATCAAATGAGCCGATGTCAGAAATTTTGCCGTTTTCAATTTTTATGTCAAAAATTCCTTTTTGGAGTAATGCGTTTTTGATAATCATAATATCACCGTCATTTACTTCTTATGTATGCCGCCGCACCGACAAGACCTGCGTCATTGAAAAGAACAGCGGTTTTGATTGTTGTTTTTTCTGCAAGGTTTTTGGTGAGACTGTTTTCAATAACAA
>JAGBHX010000131.1 GCA_017935265.1 Clostridia bacterium
CTTAAATGTTGAACCTGTCTTTGTGGGAGCGGAAGAATCTTCAATCTTCAACGAAGTGCCACAGGTTACGATAATTTCTGTGGGGTTACCCTGAACACCACCATTAGCATCAAGAATAAGTGTGAAGCTTACGGGAACAAATTTAGCTTCCATATAGATGTCGCCTTCACGCATAATTCTTGAATATGCAAGATTTTCTTCCTCTACGAGGTTTTCGCCATAATATTCGGCATCTTGCTTATCGTACCAACCGCCGAAGACATAACCGGGATTTGCAATAGCTGCAAAATAAACTCGCTGTCCATAATAGATTTCTTTTTTACAGGGGTAAATTTCATTCGCGTACACTCCGGTTTTTTCCCAATCAGCGTCGTTTTTCCAAGCACCGCTCAAAGCTTCTTCTTCTGTGATGGGCTTCGTGCTTATACCAACAACACCGCCGCTGCCATCAGGGTTTCCTCCCGGCCATTTATCCTCAGTAAGAGAGTAAATCAATTCTTCCCTTACGGTGTATGTTCTTACACTTGCTGTCGCTTTATAGAAGTTGATTGTGAACACAGCGTAATAATTATTGGCTGTTTCGCCTTCAGCACTAGTGTCTTGAAGAACGACATTGTATTCCTCGGTTGGACACTTCAGTTCTCCCCAATCCGTAACCTTTTGGTTTACGAATGTCGGTTCACCGTACCAACCCATGAAGGTATAGCCTCTTGCGGGATCAGCAATAAAGAGGACTTTGTCTCCATAAATTGCGTTTTCAGAAACAGCATTAGATGCACTCTTTCCGTTTGCTCCGCACTTAACAGTACCGCCGGTTGCACCGTAGCTGTAAACATCTGTTTTAGCCGCAGTATTGTAATATGCTTTAGCTTTAGCCGAGAACATCTGAACCGAGAAGAAGGCTACTACATATAGCTTTTCAGATGGCATTGGGGTCTGTCCTGTTCCTTCATTACCCCAACCATCTTTAATCGAAACCCCATTGGCTACTTCACCTGACAAATCCAGGTCTTTATTGTACTTCCAGCGCCACTGCTTGAGAACATAACCCGTGTTATTGTCAAACACAAGGTAGTCACGAACTATCTGACCTTCAGGAACAACAACGTAACCGCTGGATTCATCAAGTTCACCATTAAGGTCTGTCCTTACTGTAACAGTACCACCGTCCGGGCCTATTTTATATGACATACCGTCTGAGCTATACGCTGCGGTAGCGATAAGGAAGTTAGCATTTACGACCCACACCGCATAAAGAGTTACATCTGAACCGTTGTAGGTCTCCGTATACCACTGTGAAATAGTTGCAGCATCAATGATGTTCAGGCCTGCTTTATAATCCGGTGTAGTCGCTGAGGCATTTTCAACACTCCAACCAAGGAAGCTGTGTCCTGCCTTAACAGGTGTTTCCTGGGTGATATTAAATGCCGTGTTGTAATATGCAGTTCCGGTTTTTGCAGTGATATCGGAGCCACCGTTAGCGTTATAAACGATATTGAAGCTTCCTACTTCAAACTTGGCATAATAGTTTAGACCTTCTATACCCATTGCTGATGTTTCAAGTTTATAGCTGTTAGTTTCAGGATCATGTACAGCTACTAAAGTAGAAGTTTCAGCAAAGCTATTATTGGATGTGTACCAGCCTCCAAAAGTATAACCTTTTTTCGGTGTAGCTATAACTGTTGCAACCTTATCAAAATAAACCTTTGCTGTTACACGGGCATTTGTGCTGTCTGCAACCTTATCGCCTGCGATGAAGTCACCGGCAACATCGACCGTTCCGCCGACATTATTATTGTTATAGGTTGTAAGACCGATACCGGTGTTGCTGTAGGCGAAAACATTAAGGTCATAAGCGCCAACCGAGAATTTAGCATAGAGATTTACACCGTCTGCGTTATCTGCTGTACCGATATAAGAATAGTATCCATTGCTATATGATCCTGTGAACGGTTCGCCTGTGAGCTCAGCATTTGTGTACCAACCGTCGAAAGTGTAACCTGTTTCTGCTTTTGCATAAATGGTGTAGTTGCCACCGAAGTAGCTTTCGCCATTTGCTGTTGCATCATAAGTAACGTTATCATATGAAACCTTACCACCGGCAGCATTTTGTGCATAGTCCTTCAGATTACTGCCGGAATTGCTCATAGCGAAGAGGTTTACGGCAACCTTAATAACCTCAAATTTTGCATAGTAGGTTGTGCTTTCCGTTACCAAAACCTTGAGAACCGAAGTTTTGTCTCCGATTTCATGGGTGAGGGCAAAATCACTGAACCAACCCTTAAATTCATAACCGGGGTTTGCAATAGCTTCGATTTCAGTTTCCTGACCATAGTAGTATTTGAAGTTATGGTTTTGGTCTTTAAAATAACCTGCGTCAGAGTTACCGTTAAACTGATCTTGATTGTTAGCGTAGTTACTTACTGCCGTTGGTGTAATTGTGTATTCAACGACGGTAAATTTCGCGGTAAGTGCAATGTCTTTGTTTACAGTTACTGTATATGTCGGATTAACGGAAACCTCTGTTTCTCCATCGCACCAGCCCTTGAAAGCATAGCCTGTTTTGGGCGTTGCTGTGAGAGTTGCAGTCTGGTTGTGGCTGTATTCGCCACTGCCGGTAACTGTACCGCCGTCTGTACCTTTAACGAAGGTATTATAAGCGTCAGGTGTGTTATATGCGGTCTTTAAATCTACCGTGTATTGGTTGATTCCAAACACCGCATAGTAATGAAGACCTTGTGTTCCCATAGGAGCTGTTACAAACTCAGCAGAAGCATCTGGAATAAGTTCAAGTGCCTCCTTTGTTGAGGGTTCTACAGTCTGCCAGCCAAGGAATGTATATCCCTCAGCGGGTATGGCGTAGATAGTTGCTGTTGAACCATAGTTAACAACGTCTTCAATCTTTTGGCTCGTAACCTCACCAAACTTAACTGTTCCGCCGTTGCCGCCTTCACTATACTTTCCTTCAAGTCCGGCTGAATCGCTCCATGCGCTAACAATAAGGGGATAGGTGTTAACTGTCCATGTTGCTGTAATAACAGCGGCATCGTTAAGACCAACCTTGTATTCTGTGCCGTTGGAGGTAACAACGAGGTCTCCGCCTGTGGCTGTATCGGATTTCACCCATTTATCAAAGGTGTGACCGGTTTTTGAGGGTGCACGAAGAGCAACAGTCGAATCGTATGCAACGCTGAATTTTGTTGACTGTGTAATCGTCTGTGTGAAATTGCTGATAACGTCACCGGTTTTATATTCAACCGTTGCTGTGCCGCCTGCCGGGTCAACAGTGATAGGATAGTTTATAACTTTCCAGTTTGCTGTTGCATTGTCACTGCCTGCGCCAAAGGTGTAAACACCGTCAATAAGTGTGCCGTTAGGCTTGCCTTGTGTTTTGTTATCGACGAGTGTCCATCCGTCAAAGGTATATCCGTCGCGTGTGGGCTGCGTTACATTAACGGTTGAACCCATATAGCCTTCAAATTCCTGTTCCGCCGGGCTACCGCCGTTTCCGGAAACTGTCAGCTTTGCTTTCTGCACTGAGAATTTGGCTTTGTAGCTGTGGTCACAGGCGTGGTCGCTGTATGCATCTTTCACAAGGTCAATCTTTTGATCCTCTTTACCCGATGCGGCGCCTCCTGTTAAGGGTGTGTCACCGTAATACCATCCCTCAAAGGCATAACCTGTTGCAGGAACGGCATGCATTGTGTAGCTCTGACCGTGAACATATCTCTGGGTTGCAGAAATTGCGCCCGTTCCGTTGTCGAAATATACTGTACCGCCGAGAGACGAAAGCTCGTATTCTTCCGGATTTGTGCCGCTGTTGCTGTAAGCATAAAGGTTAACAACATATGTGTTAATATCAAAACGAGCGTACAAATTAAGGCTATTTGCGGGCATATGCTCAATTATGCTCTTTGCATCAGAATACATAACGTCGCCCCATGCGGTGATTGTTTCTCCGCTGAAGGTGGGGTTCGCATACCAACCCTTAAAGCTATAGCCTGTTGCAGGCTCAGCTTCAACTGTTACAGGCTGATTGTAAACAATGCTTGTTGTTATTTCTGTAACAAACTCTGCGTCACCGCTAATCTTTATCAGACCGCCGTTTTCCGTGTCAGTTGCCTTTTTATGCGACGAGGTTATTGTTGAACCCGTTGCTTCATTGTAGTAAGCATAGAGACCCAACGCATATGAGTTTGCACTCCATGCCGCATACATAGTCTTTTCTGTTACAAAACCGGTGGAGGAAGTAATCAATCCGTTGGTAAAAGACTGAGTAATCTCGCTTCCGCTGTTTTGGTCAGGAGCAGTGCTCCAATTCATAAAGGTGTGACCCGTTCTGGTGGGTTCTTCAAACACAAGGTCAGTGTTGTAGTGACCGTATACCGTCTGGGTTGCAGGTGTACCTTCGCCGCCGTTAAGTGTATATCTTACCACATGCTCGGAAACTTTGAATTTTTCACCTGATACTTCTGTTTTTGTTCCGGAAGCAGATGTTACACCAAAGTAATATTTTGTTCCCTTTGTTAATGCACCTGAAACAATCGTTTTAACGCCGTTTACACCGTAAACAGTTGTCGCAGCATCATATTTTGTGCCTGCAGTAACTGTGTCGCCGTTATAAAGAGAAACGCTCAAATTGCTATCTGTACCGTAAACATAGCCTGAAGCATACTCGTTGTTGGTTGTGGGAGTATAAGCATAGAAATAAACCTGACCGGGATGAAGAGTTGTAATCTGCTCATAATCCTGATCCTTGCTTACGTCGGTTGCTGCCTCCCATATGGGTTCAAGGATAAGGCTGTAGCCGAGCACTTCAACTGTCTGTCCGGGCTGATATGTGTTGTGCATGAACTTATCCTTCCAGCCCTTGAAGTTATAACCAACCTTGTATGGAACATAGTCATCAATTGTTGCATTTACTATTGTTCCTACGTCAAATTTTTCGCTTGTTTTAGGGGCCTGTTCAGGGTCAAGATAAGCTCCGCCCTGTTCGCTCAGGTCATATTCAATGTGTACCTGCCACTGTGACCAGAGCTGGTTAGTGCCGGCGTGTGTTTTGTAGCCGCTTGTGTCTGTGACCTGAGTTCCGCCTGTTTTTTCAGTGAACCAGCCCTTGAAGAAGTAGCCATCACTTGTCATTGTGGGCATAGTTGTCAAAGGTGTATCCGTTTGATCTGTAATAAGAACCTGCTGATACTCTCTGATTACACCGTGGATATCTGTGTTGTTATACTGAGGCTCGGAAACAGTGTCGTCAACCTCAACTGTTGTTGTTCCTCTTGAAATATCCTGAATATAAATGTCAGAAAAGGTAACATCCGCGCTGGAGTTGTTACAAGTACCTAATCGGAATCTTGCAAATTCTTTTCCCTCGGGAACTTTTACTGTATAGCTGATTGTTCCGCTTGCTCCGATATTATAGTAATAAATCTGACCTGTAAATCCTTCCTGTCCGTCAGAAAGCCAAGATTGGTTCTGCTTATTGGAATCATACATAAAGAAATGGTTTTGAATGCCTGCAGAAACATCCGTATTATTATTTACGTACTTATAAGAAATCTTATATGTATGGCCGGGAACAATATCAATATACTGCTTGTGCAGAACATAGTTATCTGTGCCGCTTGCCTGTGTTCTGAAATAGTTTCCCTCTTTGCTATAATCAACAAAAGTTCCGGCTGCCGGATTATCCCAACCCTTGTCAAAGTCAAATTCATTGTCAAAGGTGATGTCATATTTGTTAATCCGCCAGTTGGCAAGAACAGTATCGGAGGATACACCATAGGTATAGGGATTTCCTGTTCCCAATATACCGTGGAACGGAGTAGATTTTTCACTCCAGTGGTCAAAAGAGTAGCCCTCACGCAAGGGGGTCGGCAGATTGTAGGTTTCGCCAACTGCGCCCACTTCAACATAGTCTCCCTCAACAATTCTGATATCGTCAACCCAACCGCCGATAGCTGTATCGTTGGTGATACAGAAGCCGAGGTTAATGTTTGTGCATCCTTCGGGCAGTTCAAATGTGCCGATAGTACCGCCACCGGAAACACCCGTAGTAATGCGGACGGGAACGGTATAGTTATAAAGATTATCACCGTTACTTGTTGTGGAAATGAACATCTGAATTGTGCCCTGCTCGTGAGCCCAGTCCATCTCAGGTGATGCCTCACCGTACATATTCATAGCATACCAACGGTAGTCATCATACCTGAGTGATGACTTGAATGAAACGGTATATGTTTTTCCGCCCTCAAGGCCTGTAGCAGCGTTTTCGAAGAACAGGTCAGTCATCTTCGCAAATCGATTTGCATCACTGATCTCAACTACGTGTATATCAGAAAACGTAATGTCTGCATTTTGTGTCGTACAACCAAATCTGAGGCTCACATATTTATAACCGGTGGGCACTGTAAACTCGAGGATGTCTTCACCCTCCTCTTCAGTAAACGGGTCATAGTGATTTGCACATCCGCCTGCCCAACTGTTTTGATCGTTACTGAAGAACGCATACGGAGCCAAAGTAACATTCGGCACCTGGCTATAATTATTGTTCTTGTAATTATAAGAAAGTCTGTATTTCTTTCCGGGCACAAGTGTCATCCACATTGCGCCGTTGGTCTCATATAAACCGACATAACCGTCGTAGTACGGATTTCCCTCTGAATTTGTTTTCTGCTTATCAACTCTAAGGGTAACAGTTTCATTCTCATTATCGAGAATCATTGTATCTCCGCTAATAGCTTTGTTGTTTGCGGCATCTCCACCCCAAACCATTTTTGAAAAATCAAAATAGTCCTTTAGACCTTCACTTTTCGGCGTCATAAGGTTATAACCCGGAGATCTTACGGTAAACGAAAATGCGTCTGTATCTGTTGTATCAACAACTGCAACTTCGGTGGAGAGAGCGTTGTAATAGGTATCGTCCCCTGTGAAGGCAGTATTTACATTAACATTTTTCAGGTTAACAAGGTTCTGCTTGTTCATAAAGGACTGTTCACTTTCGCCCCAGTCCATATAAACACCTGACGGGTCTTTTGAATAAACGTATGTATATGTGATATTAGGTGACTTGACAAGGGTATACCTGTTGTGGCCTGTTGAGCCATAGGTACCCTGAGCGGCAATATCACCCGTCACTGTTCCCAAATTGGGATTGTTGTCGGCCCATTTCGCTCCGCTTGTGCTCAGGTAATAGCCGTAGTAGTTATATCCCTCGTAATCGTTATAACCGGTAACAACAGTGTCACCGTAGAAATATGGTTTTGTTTCAAGACCGTCTGCTGCCGTTTCGGGTGCATTGCTGTGAAGAGTTCCGTCAGCATAGATGTAAGAAACACCTTTAAGCTCGCCGCTTTCGTCGATATCTGCAAGCACGTGATAAACGTTTGCTGTACCCTGGTTAAGAACATCAGAACGCTTAGCTGTTGCAGGGGAACCGTCAGCCAATTCGTAGGTATATGTTTTTTCTGTCGCTGTAATGGCTTTTTCCATTTTTTCAACCTGGTTGTTGAGGTTATTAGCAACTGCTGTGTAATCTGTATTACCGTCTGCAGGGTAAAGAAGTCTTGCGGCAACATCAATGACTTTATTGTGATATGATGTCCACTCTGCTTCTGTGAAATATTCCTCCTGCAAATACTGGCTTTTCTTGATTGCGTTATCGTAAGCTTCACGGAGTGAGGATTTGTCTACAAAGTTACAAATAAGCCAACATGTACCTTTACCTTGAGCTGTACTTTTTGAACTTGTTATCACATAAGCAGTTACACCCAAAGCTTGTGTGCTGCCTTTTGTTGTATCTATTTCAACCAAATCCATTTTTTCCTTGGTAGCAACCACCCTTTGACCACCATTAGAGTTTCCACCCC
>JAGBHX010000132.1 GCA_017935265.1 Clostridia bacterium
AACGGTGCAATCCGCCGTGTTAATGTGAACATTGCCGCCACAACTGTTGAAAACTACAGAAAGCTCAAAGAAGCAGGCATCGGCACATACATTCTTTTCCAGGAAACATATCACAAGGAAAGCTATCTCCAGCTTCATCCCACAGGTCCCAAGCACGATTACGATTATCACACAGAGGCTATGGACAGAGCTATGGAGGGCGGCATTGACGACGTAGGTCTGGGCGTTCTTTTCGGTCTTGAGCTCTATAAATACGAGTTTGCAGGTCTGCTTATGCACGCAGAACATCTTGAAGCTGTTCACGGCGTAGGCCCTCACACAATCAGCGTACCCAGAATCAAGCACGCAGACGACATCGACCCCAACGCATTCGACAATTCGATTTCAGACGATATCTTTGCAAAAATCACCGCTTGTATCCGTCTTGCAGTACCCTATACAGGTATGATTATTTCCACAAGAGAATCAGAAGAGGTCAGAGGCAAGCTTCTGCGTCTCGGCATTTCACAGGTCAGCGGCGGTTCAAGAACTTCCGTCGGCGGCTACACGGAGCAGGAAAGACCCCACGACACCGAGCAGTTTGACGTTTCGGACCAGAGAACGCTTGACGAGGTTGTCCGCTGGCTAATGGAAAACGGTCATATTCCCTCATTCTGCACAGCCTGCTACAGAGAAGGCAGGACGGGCGACAGATTTATGAGCCTTTGCAAGAGCGGACAGATTCTTAACTGCTGCCACCCCAACGCTCTTATGACACTCACCGAATATCTCGTTGACTACGCATCCGAAGAAACAAAGAAAATCGGCTATGAAATGATTGTCAAGGAGCTTACCAGAGTACCCGGCGAAAAGGTTCGCAGAATTGCCGAGCAGAACATCATTGACATCAAAAACTCCAACCGCCGTGACTTCAGATTTTAAGGAGAAGCCTATGGGACTTAACGATACGGTTTCTGCCGAAAGAGTGCATATCGGCTTTTTCGGTATGAGAAACGCAGGCAAATCAAGCCTTGTTAATGCAGTAACGGGTCAGGAGCTTGCCGTTGTTTCAGACGTTAAAGGCACAACAACCGACCCTGTCAAAAAAGCTATGGAGCTTTTGCCGCTCGGACCTGTTGTTATTATTGACACGCCCGGCATTGACGACGAAGGCGAGCTTGGCGAGCTTCGCATAAAAAAGGCAAAGCAGGCTCTGGCACAAACTGATATTGCGGTTCTTGTTGTTGATTCACAAATCGGTCTGTGCGAAAAAGACAAGGCACTTATTGAAGAATTCAAGGCAAGAAAAACGCCTTATATCATCGCATATAACAAATCGGATTTAGGCAAAAAAGAAGCCGACGAAAATGCAATTTCCGTCAGCGCAAAAGATAAAACCAATATAAATGAATTAAAAGAAAGAATCGCCTCACTTGCAAAGGGAGCAAAAAGCGAAAAGCGCATTGTTGCAGACCTTATCCAAAGCGGCGACACGGTTGTTCTTGTTATTCCGATCGATGAATCCGCTCCCAAAGGCAGACTCATTCTGCCGCAGCAGCAAACGATAAGAGATATTCTTGACAGCGGCTGCACTGCAATCTGCTGCCGTGACACGGAGCTTGTGCAGACCCTTGATTCACTTGCAAAAAAGCCGAAGCTTGTTATCACCGATTCGCAGGCATTCGGCAGAGTTTCAAAGGACGTGCCTGATGATATTCCCCTGACGTCTTTCTCAATTCTTTTTGCACGCTATAAGGGTGACCTTGCCGAGCTTGTGAAAGGTGCGGCAATGCTTTCGCAAATCAAAGACGGCGACAGAATTCTTATAGCCGAGGGCTGTACCCACCACCGCCAGTGCAACGACATAGGCACGGTCAAAATGCCCGGCTGGATTGAGAAATTCTCAAACGCAAAGCCGAATTTCAGCTTCACAAGCGGCACTGAATTCCCCGAAAATCCCGAAGAATTCAGGCTGATTGTTCACTGCGGCGGCTGTATGCTCAACGAAAAAGAAATGCAGAGCAGAATCGGCAAAGCAACTCAGGCAGGCGTACCCGTTATCAATTACGGCATAGCAATTGCCCATATGAACGGCATTCTTCGCAGAAGCATCGCCCTTTTCCCCGACGTTCTGAAAATACTTGAACAGCAATAATAGTGTTAACGGCTTGCAAATTGCAGGCCGTTTCTTTTAACAAAATTTCTTTCGAGTAACTTGTAAAAGCAATACGCATATACTGAAAACAGAGGATAACACCTCAAAACCGAAAGGAATGATTTTATGGATTACCCGGTATATAACCGCAGGCAAACGCACAAACCCGAGCTTTTCAGCCGCTCCGTTTCTCCCCTGCCTGCCAACTATGCCGTTGCTATGATGTACGTCCCGATGCAGACCAATTCCGAAATGTTCGATGAAATGAAGGCGCTTGAGTGCGGAACACTCTTCCCCTGTCTCAACAAGCCTTTCGCAGGGAAGTGCTGCAAATGACAAAACGTGAAGCAATGCTCAAAAAGCTCAGCGCCGTTCAGTTTGCACTGTGGGAAATGCACCTTTATCTTGACACCCACCCGTGGGATCTGGCAATGCTCGAAAACCACAACAGATTATCCGTTAAATACAGACAGTTAAAATCGGAGTTTGAAGAAAACTTCTGTCCCCTTACCGCCGCCAAAGCACAGGGCGTTGAATGGCTGAAAGGCCCGTGGCCCTGGGAAATTGAGGAGTGTGACTGCTGATGTTTGTATATGAGAAAAAATTACAGTATCCCGTTAAAATCAAAAACCCCAACCCAAAATATGCTCAGATTATCATAAGTCAGTACGGCGGTGCTTATTGTTCATAGATATAATATTATAACGACAAAAACCGCCCCGAAGGAGCATTGATGTTGCTTCCTTCGGGGCGGTGTGTGATTTGTTACCTGCATCTTTTTGCGAATGATGCAGGTTATTTAATTATTACTGACAGATATATCTCTGCCAACTTTGCCGTCTGCCAGATTAAGGCTTCTATGGCGGCGGGAAGATATTCGGTTATAAAACCGGGCATTGCTTGAAGAGGTGAAACAATCAGCTTCGCCAACTCGGGATAAGCAATCTCCGGGTGAAGCTCAGGAGCGGTAACAACCGTGAGCCAATAATGAGCGGCTTTAAAAAAGTGTGTAACAAACATAATTGCATATTCCATGTTCGTTAGCTCCTTTCGTTAAAGCTCAATACCTTCGATTTCAGCACGGACTTCAAGGCAGTAAAGATAGCACCCCATATACTTCTTCTGTTCCTTGAGAAGTTCAAGGCTGCATTTGGGAGTAAAATTGAGCGTTCCTGCCTCATATTTGATAACCATTTTATGAAGCTTTTCGTATCTGATTTTTGTCTGATGATACTCAGCTTTAAATCTCTCTTTGTAGTCTGCACTGTTCATCATTTCGATTGTATCTTTAAGTTCCATTTTTATACCTCCACGTTTTTGAATTGAAGCCGAGCTTTTCGAGCCCTTCTCTTATGCTCTCTGCATCTGACTTCGCAGAATAGGGACCGACCTGCACACAATAAGACTTTTTTGCTGAAGGCTGGGGAGCCACGGTTGTTTCAGATTTTGCAATGACCTTCAGACCTTTTGCGGCGGCAATACCTTCAGCAATCATTATGCCACATCGCTTCTGACCTTCGGTTGTTTTGAGCATTGCCAATTCATCATCGTTATCTATGAACAGGGTTTCAACGAGAATTGCGCAAGGCTTCGTTTCTCTGATAATGGCAAAATAATCTTTACCGTTATCGTTGAGCCACACCTTTGCGCCCCTGTTCGGAACGGAAAACGCTTTTGAAATATTCATGGCAATTGCCTGTGCTGCTTTGAGACCCGTCGGGGAATCGTGATAGTAATAAACTTCAGTGCCTTTGCCGCCGCCTGCATTAAGGTGAATTTCTGCAATGAAATCATAGTCAGCCTTGTTGACCTCTTTAATGCGGTCTGTCAGATACAGAGAGCCGTCATAGTTCATAAGGTCGGCGTTGACATCAAAGTTTGCGTTGAGATGTTCGGCGGCATACTTTGCGATTTCACGGGCGATTCTGAATTCGTGATAACTGCCGTTTACAGCTCCCGAATCATAGCCGCCGTCTTTCGACTTGCCGTGACCGACGATGATGCAAATATTACTCATTGGTTTCATCCTTTCCTGCGGCATCAACCTTGCCTTCGGCGAAGATGTACGTTACGAACGTTGCGCCTGACATAATAATTGCGGTCACCTGCGTAACCGTATCCTGAGAAACACCGAACGCAAGAAGAATAGGTGTTACGAAGCCGACAACAGCCACCCAGAATTTGCGTGACGTGAGTTTTGATTTCCAATCGATTTTCATATTATCATCCTTTCTTATTGATTCTTGTGAAATTCTTCAAGGTCATTAATCCGGTGATTGACAACTTTGATTTGTTCTTCAACAACGGGCATTCTTCGTGCAAAATTGTTATGTTCTCTGACTTCGCGAGTCAGCTCGGTTATTTTTTCATCCGTAACAGCTTGCCTTGTTTCAAGCTTGTGCTGGATTTCGGCGGTAGTTTCTTTGTTGCTGCTTTTTACTCCGTGCAAGGAAATAAGAGCAACAACAATCGAAAAACCGCCCGAGATGATTGCTGCAATAACACCGGGGTTCATTTATCATACCTCCGCAATTGCAGTTTCAACATACTCGACAACGAAGTTTTCAATTCCAAGAAGCTTCGCAGCATCTACAATTTTGTTGCCGTCATAAACCGAATGAAGAACAGCAACAACCCTCTTACCCTCATAATAATCATCACGGGGGTATTCAACGGTAACTTCATTTGCAGGATTTCTTGATGTTTTGAGGTGTCCACCGTTAACAAGAACACTCGTTACAAGAGCATTCTTCGGGATATCGGCAAGGAATGCCACTGTGTTGTTGCCGAACTGGTCAAGAACGATGTTCATTTCGGTTTCGTTAACCTCGATTGTTTCTCTGATAAGATTAATGTTTGTCATAATTGATTACTCCTTTATTCAAGTGGTTCATTGATGGTTACAACAGAATCAGGCCCGATATACGCCGCCTGCAGGCGGATGTACTTCGTAGCCGTAGTAGATGTGAACTGCTTCAAGTTTCCGTCATCATCCCACACCGGAGACGCCCACTGTCCAATTGTCGAGGCGTTCTGCAGGCTGTTCGACATATCTCCCAGGCTGGGGCAGAAGTAAATGCAACACAGCTTGTTTGTTGTGTCGGTGTTCGACATTGTTATATTTTTCAAACGAACAATGTCACCTGCAGGAGCGGAAATATAACCTGACAAATAAGCACCTTCATGGGTCGCTTCCGCATTACCGCTTGTGCTCCACCTTACATTAGCTTTATAGCCCACACCGTTATAAACGCTTCCGTCTGTGTCAATAGAGGTCGGAAGAACGTTGGTATATGTCACAACGTAATTCGTAACATCAATCGTTCTGCTTTCACCCCTGCCAATTCTGACTATATAAATTTTGTGATTGTCGTAATCAGCAATAATGCCGTTGACTGAAGCTTCCGTGTCTGTTCCGTATGTGAAGCTTGTACCGCCGCCTGTGTGTTGACTATCCGTTGCAACAAGGATAATGGGAATACCTGTGCTTGAGGTGCTATCGTGGTCAAGGTGTGTATGACCGCCGATGCAGAATTCAACCCAGCCGCCGCAGTCTGCATAATCGCCAACTCTTGAATTGTAATTATCAAACATAGCGAGAAAAACTGAAGCATTTGCGTTTAAGTCTCCGACCTCTCTGTTTGCTCCGCTGTAAATCGTATCGTGCCAAATATGAGAAACAGCAACAATATGCCAGCCTTCGGGCGTTGACAAAAGAGCTTCTTTAACAAAAGCCTGTTGCTTGTCGGTTGCACCTTTATAAGCTGTGTCAAGATACAAGTACCTTGTTTTTTCGGGCGAATGGTCAATGTAATAATACATTCCTTCTGCGCCCCTCACAATTTCGGGCGTTTCCTCTGCCGCTAAAAGATAGCCGTAAACATATTGTTCGCTGAACAGATTGTTTGTGCTGTTACCGTCGTCGTGATTACCTACGACGCTATGATGATTCGGAAGGTCTTTAAGTTGGTTTCGCCACTCCCACAGATATTCCATTCCGTCGTAATCGGTTGCTTCGTCATTGACAATATCACCGCCGAAGTTCGTCTTTGTCATTCCTGTATGCTGATACAGATATTTCAGCAACTTCGGAGACATTTGCGAACCATAATTCCAGTGAACATCAGAATAGAAAAGGAATGCCGATTTGTTATAGCCTGCCGTCATCAATGCGGTGTTTATGGCTTCAACGCCTTCATCAAGTGCGGATTGCCAATAATCGGGAATAGCATTTGCGGAGTCAGAGTTAACATCAATAGAAGCCGTAACTTCTTCGATGATTTCGGACTTATCCGCTTCGGTGAAATAGTCTACACCCTTCACAGGGGTATGACCGTTTGCAGCGTTTTTGGCGCTGCCAACGCGCTCCCATTTATCATTAACATAAATGTATTCAGCATAGACATTGTCTTCCGTTTCGTTAACATCAACACTTGAATCATCACCGATATAAGAAGCCTGTATGCGCAAATATTTATTACTTCCGATATTTGACGGCAATTTGAAGCTAATAAGGTTGCCTTCACTATCCCATTTGGCTTCGTAGCTTGTTGTTAACTCATCGGCTGTCGGAGTGACAGGAGTAGCTCCTGCATAAGCAAGAATATAAACTTTACAATCGGCATTATCACGGTTGTATTCAATGTTTTTAAGAGTAAAAGTGTCACCGCCAACGATAGGAATAAATCCTGTGATGCAAACGCCGTCTTTTTCAGTGTCTTCGCCAAAAGCGGGAACATATGTTGTGTTTTCCGCATAACCCTTACCGTTATAAACGTCTTCCTCAAACATATCAAGAGAAGATTTGATTGCATTTACAGACGAAGGAACAAGATATATCGTCGAGGTATTTATGTTTTCTTCGGGCAAACTGTCAACAACCTCAACCGATAAACCTGAAATCGACAACAGCTTTTCATTAAGCTGTTCGTTTGTGACAAAATCGCCTTTTTCCTGTTTACCGTCAACCGCTTCCTGAATAGCCGGGATAGCTGTCGTTACGTAATCAACCGCCTCATCGAGTGCGCCTTTGATTGTTCCCGATTTATCTTCAAGAATTGGGTTTGAGTAACTTACCTCATCAGCAGGAACGCTTTGCGATATGTGTCTGTAATTTATCAAGTCATATACACTTGCATAATTACCGTCTTTAATTGCTTTTTTGATTTTAGCGTCAACATCAGTTTCAGTAACATAGCCCGTAAGAATTTTGTTTTTGAAAAATTCAAGTACCGCCGAGCCTGTATAACTATTTTTTCTTGTTTCATATGAGTCTAAATCAATATAAAACTCATATATTCCACCCATTTCAACATTAAATGTTACAGGTTCAAACGACACAGGGTCAGTATAAGTCAACATACCGTTTTCAGAAGGTGCATAAATCGTAACACCGCCATTCGACAAGTCAAACAGAGTGTTAGCAAAATGGCTTGTTTCCAAGCTTGCTTCTGAGGGTGCTTCAATCGAAACAGCAGTAAGTGCTCCTGTTTCGGGGACAATCTTATGCTCAAGAAGTAACGCAACCGTTTGCGCCTTTATTGTATATGGGTTTGCACCCTCCGCAATTCCTTCTGCTTTAATCGGTTGACCGGCAAAAAGCAATTCGCCGTTTTCGTTTTGAGCAAAGTTGTCAAGCACGTCTTTATTTGAATGAAAATGTCTGCTTTTTAAATAATCGGAGATAAAATCGTGATTATCTGTGTCCGCAGGAACATCTTCACCGCAAACAGAATGCAGAAAACGAAGGCGCACGGGTTCACTCTTGCCGATAAACGCCCCTGCTGAATCGTAGCCTTCAAGCTGAACCGTTAGAATCTCGCTTTGCGTGAGTTGACTCCAAAGAGGGATTTTAAGCTCGTCCGCCTTAGATATAGGCTCAGAATGGATAACTTTGCATTCGACTGCAAAAGCGATTATGTAATGAGAAACTTTCTCGTTTGTCGAGAGAAAAGCAGGTGGAACAATTGTAAGCTCAGTTGCATTATGTTCCCCTATTCTGCCTGCGTTTTTCATTCCACAAGGAATAGGCTTGGTGTAATCAACCGTTATCTGACGCATCATCTGCACTCACCTCCTCGATTATTTCGGTATCAGGGTTTGCAAGAACCGCATCACTGCGGTGAGTTTCAGTTTCTTTTATAAGTTCCAGCAGAATCTGCTCCGCGCCGTCAAGAGCAATATAGTTGCGCTCTGCCTGCTCACGCTGCTTTGTAAGTGCATTGAATCTTGCCTGCTCTGCCGCCTTATTTTTGCGGACCTCTGCAAGCTTTGCATTAAGTGTGTTCTGAATTCCCGTCATTTTTTCACCGCCTTTATGCTTCTGGTGTGTTTTCTGCAAGATATTGAATCTGTTTGGGTGTCAACCATTTTTTGCCGTCAGAACTTATTCCGCCTGCTCTTACGTATATTTTCTTTCCGTCGCCGTCACTTAGCCCTAATGCGTATGGGGTGAGGATAGCACTCACCTTCCCAAAAAAATCCGAATATCCTGTAAGCTCCATTGACAAATATTGATATGACATCAGCTTATCCGATGCATCATCACTTGGGCTATCTGACATATAATCTAAAGCAGAATTAGGCTTAATTATTTTTATCGTTGACATAAAAGTTTCTTCACCAGCCAAAATTCCCGAAGTTAAATCTGTGAAATAGTATGAACTGTTATTCACCTGTAGCTGTTTATTATCGAAGCTTAAACAACCTATGCTTCCGTGAGAACCTTTTATTGTGCCGTAAAAATAAAGATTGTTGCTTGCCACTTCAAAAGAAGACTTCAAAACATAGTCGGCAGCGTTGTTTTTTTCGGGCAATAAATTGCTTGTTTTATAATCGTCTTTAAGCCAATTTGAATTGGTAGAAAAGAAACCAAGTTCGGCGTTATCGTCTTGTGCTAAAAGCACCCAATAAAACTGAACCATACAAGGTAAACCCGATGAGTTTAATAAATGCTTCCAAACCAATCCAACATCTGTAATCGCCGATTCACCATTATAATCAAATACAACTTTGATGACAGTATCCTTATTGTCAATTCCTGATGCATTAAATTGTTCGGGAGATATAGCCGCGCCATAATCTTGCGCCCAAGCACCAAACACCGGGGTTGAACCAAGGTTGCTATAGTTTGTTAATTTAAGCTTTGATGCAAAAACGTATCTTTTGCCTCTTTCAAGGTAAGCTTTTTGCGAAAAAATTTGATGAACTCCGGTTTTATCCGTTGAAACGTAAGCCAAATAAAGTGAAGCACTATTGATGTAAGAACCGCCGTTGATCCAAAAGCGTTCTATGTTGTTTCCTTCGTCTTTAAGCCATTTCTCATAGGAGGTGTAAAATCCGACATCTCTTGAACTTTCGCTGACCGCAACCCACGCTATATTTATTCTGATTGCATTGCCGTTTGCATCTTTCATCCCGATGAAATACAATCCAACATTCGCCGTACCGCTCTCACCTTTGTAATCAAAAACCCACTCAACGTTGTTTTCTCCTGATTTAGGGGTGAAGTTTTGGTAAACTTGGTAAGTACCAAGTTGGTCACCAAGAACAATTCCCATACACTCGGTTTCTCGGCTTGAAGAAACTTGACTCCACGATAACGGATTTATCTGTGCGGATATGGAATACCTTTTTCCTTTTTCAAGTTTTATCGGGGTGACGATTTCTGCAAACTCGTCTGCGCTTGTGGGCGTAAGTTCGATATAATCAACAGAAACATACGGTTTTCTGATTGAGCAACCACTTGTGTTCCAATCTAATATGGAGAAGAACTCACTTGTTTCTTCTGAAATGAGGTTTGCGCCTTCATTTAAATATAAAACCAATGCACCTGAACTGTTTCTGCTGACAGCAGAGGCAAAACCTTCCCACCCCAAAGCATGTGTGATTGAGGCTGAAAAATCACCGTTATAATACATGTTTTCAAGCTTTGCTTCACCAACCGATAATTTATCCGCTGTGATTGCACCGGATTGGATGGCATCGGCATCAACCGAATCCGCCTCAACAGAGCGAGCTCTGATGTTACCTGAAACATACATATCGCCGTTTTCGTCCGTATTTACACCGATAAGTGTTTTTCCGTCATCGTCTGTTAATGTAAGAGCTCCGTTCTTGATGCTTACTCCGTATTTATTGATAGTAGTTACGGCATTTGTTACATTTTCAACCGTATCTGGGGCTTCAATTTCATCAAAACGGATATTAATTTCCTTTGATAATACCTCAATTTCTGCCCGTGAAACAGAATCCTCAACAAGAGCATTTATCCTATTGTTCTGGTGGTCTACATCGAGCTGCACTCTTTTGATTGCCTCTTTCATACTGCCTGCAATCTTTCGGTTGGTTGTTGAACTTTTCTGTGTTTCCGCTTTAAGCTCTGAACGGATTCTTGAAGACGTTGTTTTTGAAAGAATTGTTGCGGTAAAAACCGTTCCGTCCTTGCTTTCAATTTCAACACTGTCATTTACGTCAAAAATATAGTCTTCAACACAATCCGTTATTTTAAACGGTATGAATGACATACCGATTATATTTGCCGCAATGTCCGTTATAAGCTCTTTACGGCGGTTTTCAACAAAAGGATTATCCTCTATTCTCCATTCGCAAAGATTGTCAGGAGCGGTCTCTGGATAAACGATATCATCGTTATAGCCTTCGTGTCCGAGAACAACAGAGTTAATCGGGCCGAAAGCAGGTTCTTTTGAAACAGCAGAATACCTTGTTCGGGATATTCTTCTTCCCGTCAAATAAGGTTTACTTATTTCAAGCTTTCCCGATCTGTTTATACGTGCAACGCATCCGCCAAGCTCGGCAGCACACGAAACAAGCTGACGTTCGGTAAAATTTGAAGGTATGTTGGGAGCCGCTTCAATAACAAACGATGCCATTGGAAAACCGTTGTTTTCAAGTTGCACACCTCTTCGTGCGCAGAGCTTTTCGACAAAATTCAAAAGAGTACACGGAAAAGTTATGTCGTCCTCCTGCACAAAAGCAACATCAAAAAGAGCTGCACGGTCATAACCTTTAAAGGTTATGGACCGTGCAGTTTTGTTGTTTGTTATGTTGTCATCTGTGGCAGAAAATATTCCCATAGGAATCCACGATACAGCTCCATTTATTTCAAGACCTTTATATACTTCGACCTCTTTGCCATTGAGTTCGATGGTGCCGTTGATATTATAAATCTCAAACTCACAGGTAGCAGCCGGGAATCCGCCAATCATTTTTGTGTTTGAATGGCTGATTTTCGGGTAAGTTTTCAAATGGGTTCTTCCTGAATACTCAACCCCATCAACTACTACCTTTGAGCAAGGTGTTCTTGTTATTGAAGAATCAATATACGATAAATACTCAGGGCTCGCAAAATACATAAAACCACCTCTTTAAGCGGGAACTGTCTGGATGAAGCGAAGTTCAAAAGGCTCACATACAAACTCGTCATCAATGAGAAACGCCGCCTGAACTGCATCACTCACAGGGTACATCTGTCTCGTGATCCTTTTGCCTTCACGAAGGTCGTAATAATTAACCGTACATTCAACCAAGCCTCTGACCTGCAAAATAGTGCGAATCTCTTCTTCACTTTTGCCTTTTTCGAATTTTAGTGCGATTTTATCACGTTCGGGTAGAACTTCACGAATCATCATATTTTCATCGGTAGCACCCGAGCCTTCGCCGTCAGTCTGGGGATATTCCCAGGAGATATTATCAGCAACAAGAGTAATGCTGCCGTTAATTAAAACCTCATACTTTTTCATTGCCTTTATACCTCCAGTAATATTCTGCCCTCTGCAATCTGTGCTTCGTTGATTTGCTTGATAACCGTTCTGCCATCAGGATATCTGATTATAAGCTCAATTGCAAGTTTCACGGTCTGAACCGTTGAAGAGTTACCGACCTTTCGAAGCGCTTCTTCAACTGCTTCACGAATTTTGCTTTCGGGGGCGATAATTTCACCTTCACGGCGATTATCACCAACGATTGCAAGTTGCGGATTGTTCGCTGCAACCCAGCCGCCTTGGGCCAATCGTGGCAACGACAACTCTGTCAACTTGCTCAAATTAATTCCCGGAACCTTATTTATAATATCAAGCAAACCGTTAATCGCTTTAATCGGTGTATTCAGTACAGATTCGATGAAAGCAAGAGCGCCGTTGATCGCTGTCTTGAATGCATCACCCACAGTTTCACCGATTTTGGTTCCGATCTCAGTAAATTTCGGCTTTATTGTATTCGTCCACAAATCACTGAAAAAAGTACCTACAGGACTAAAAGCATTTTTAACCGATTCCCAAGCATCGGAAGCTTTTGTGCCAACGTCGTCCCAAAGGTCAGTGAAGAAACCAGCGACAGGTTGAATTACCGTTTCATCAAACCAAGAAGAAACCGTTTCCCAATTATCTTGAATAATTTTCAAATTTTCCGTAGCCCAAGAACTGACTGACTCCCACAATTCAGAAAAGAACCCGGAAACAGGTTGAATAATATTTTCGTCAAACCATGTTGAAACAATTGTCCAAGTCTCTTGGATGCCTTCCCAAGCAAGTATTGCATTCTCTTTAATGCTTTTCCAAGCTTCCCTGAAATCACCGGCAGTATCCGTAATCCATTCTGCGATATCATAGAGCAGTACGGTAAGCTGTTCAAGCGCCCATATCAGAGCATCCTTAATAAAAGCAGTAATCGGCTGTAAAGCATTGTTCCACAGCCAATCAAGTGCTGGGTTGAGGAACTCTACTAAAACAACCGATAACACTTCATACGCAGCAGATAAAGCATCTACCGCTGCAGGGGCTATATCCTCTATGGTCCAAGTTGCAAGAGGAACAAGAATTTCATCATAAGCCCACTCTAACGTTTTAAATGCATTACTACCGTAATTCTTCAAAGATCTCCACAAATCATCAAATGACTTTTTAAGTGGTTTGAAATCGATCTTGCGCAATACATCAAGCTTTTCTTTGATTTTTTCGATTATTGGTCTAAATTTTGAAAGAGTTTCTTCAGCTTCGGCAGTGTCGATATTGATTTTAGTATCAATTCCTCCAACTGTCGAAGAAAGTGCCGAAGTGTCAACAGCTGAACCTGAACCAATTGAGCTCGTTGCCTCAATTGAAGTGTTGAGCACATTGATTTCATCAAAAGAAGCAAATGCCTTTTTCGCTTTTTTTGCGGCAGTTTCCGCAGCTGTTCCCGTTGATGAAATAGCCGTTGCCGCATCAACAGCGTTTGACGTTACACTACTTAACGACGAAACGTCATGCATTTCAAGACCGAGTGAAGCCATAACAGTCTGCAGGGTTGCAAGGAAGCGCGACAGCGCATCTAGCGCCGTTTGAATCGCAGGCAAAAACAGATTCAAAATCGGAATTATAACGTTACCGATTGTGGTCTTTAAGCTCGTAAATGAAGCTGAAAGCTTTGCAATTCTACCTGCAAAAGTATCTGAATACTTTGCTGCATCGCCTGTTTGCCATTTGGTTTCGGCAAGGATGCCTGCAACCTCCGCTTGAATCTTCTGTTGCTGGGTCAGATTGTTTGACGTGGTACCGATTGATTTAGCATAATCATCCCACATTTTTGCAACATTTTTGGTTACACCGGCATTATCAACAAGTATACTGTTCTCGTTTTTCAAGCCTTCGGTTGCAGTCTGTATTGCTTCACCGTAAGAATATGAAGCCTGCCTGCCGAATGCCGCCGCATCTTTTAATGCTGTCAAGGTTTTTTCAATTTGCTCAGTGCTGTAACCTCTTGCTGCAAGGTTCTTGTATGCGGTTACTGCATTATTAAGAGGAACAAGGCCGTCTGAAATATACTGCTGAATAAACTTGTTCGCCTGATTGAAGGACTTGCCCTGCCCGTTAAGAATAGAGTTCAAGCCCACCCACGCAGACTGTGTTTCGGATGCTACCTGAACACACTTCTTGCCGAAGGAAACAACAGCGGCAACCGAAAAAGCCGTTCCGATTGCCGCTGTGATTCTTCTCATAGCACTTGAAAAATTATTTGATATATTTTTTATAGGCTTGTTGAATCCTTCTGTATATTTCTTGCCAGCCTTTTTCCCGTAAGTTTTGCTTGTTCTTTCTATTTCAGCCCAAGCTTTTTTAAATGCATCTGATTGAGACATTCCCTGCTTTCTATATTCTGCTGCCAGCGTTGCTGCTTGAGATTTCATTGATACGCTTGCATTTTTAGCAGATTCTTTTGTCGCATTACTAAATGCATTTTTTATATTTTTTGCAGCTGTAGAATACGCCGACTGTGCATTAGAAGCAGCTTGGTTTATAGATTTTTTGAATACATTTGTATCCGCTGAAACAGAAAACCAAACCGAGCCGACATTTGTGCCTTTCGGCATGGCGCATCACCTTCCTGCGAGATTTCGCATTGCATTTTGGAATTGCTCAACAGTCATCGTTATCTGCTGAGCCTGATGATTGGCCATAGCCTGTTTCGCTTTAAACTGCTTCCACTCACGGCGAATTTTCTTTTCTTGCTGCGTCATCTGCTCAATCCTTTTTTTGTCCGTTTCTGCACGAATCTGAACAACATGTCCCAGCGGAGTATCGCCCATAATACCTGTAAGCAGTTTTCTGTACTCCTTGACCGATATATCCTCATTGAGAAGCCTGATTCCGTATTGTTTGGCAAAGCTCGCTATAATAAGCGCTTCGTCAAACTCTTCGTCGTAATAGGCTTCTTCCGTCAGTTTTTTCTCTCTTTAGTTGCCTTTCTTAATTCCTCAAAATCCTCTCCTGTTATTGCAGCAATAACATGAAGGGTAAGATTTTGAAAGCCTGACACCGAAATATCGTTTTTTTCAACAAGCTCTTTTACAGCAGCTTTGCCGAGTGCGAGCTCAAGAGCCTTGATTTCAGCATTTTCGATACTTTCATCATTCTGAATTTTCTGAATCTTCTCAAAAGTTGATCTTCTGTCATCAACAATATAAAGCTTGTCACCGATTTTAAGCTGAGGGTGGTTGTCTCCGGAAAGAATAGTGTTGCCTGTATCAATAATTCTCATTGCTGTATTCCTTTCATAAATAAAAATTGCCCCTGCATCAAACAGGGGCTTTTGTTATGCTGTTGTTGCAGGGGTATATTTAGGCTTCCCGTTGCTTATAAGGTCAAAAGCAAGAGGTGCAACGTTAGTTGAATCTCCGCCACCGTTTTCGGTTACAGAAATAACAACGCCACCTTCAAATGTATCGCCGTTCGGGAAAGTCATGCGCATTTTTGAATCGCACTCTCTGCCGTTGGCATAGGTTTTGCTTGCAACATAATCATTGCCTGCATCACCGATGCTGCGCTTGCCGCTCATTGAAAGCGTAAATGCCTTCGCAGTTGCAAGAGCTCTCTGCCAGCCGCCTTCCGTAAGCGAATTCCACGTTTCAACCGTCGTATCGATCGAAAGACCTGCGCTCTCCATATCGGCTACAGTAACCCAGACGGGAGTTGTGGCACCGCCCGATGTGTCGATTTCAAAGGTGATATCGTAAACCGGGAAGACACCCACAAACTTTGTATTTACTTCAGACATATTCTCACTCCTTTACAATTGAATAAATATCAAATTCAAAAGAGAATTCATAAATACCTCTGTCATCGGTACCCAAATCAATCGGGCCTTCGTAACGGGAAATACAGAACACTCTTTTGCCGTTCAGATGAAATTCTTTTTCATCGAAGAAATCATAGATTTCTTTCGCTTTTCGCTCCGCTGCATCGGCATTATTGTCCCAGCGGAGCAGAATTGTAACAGGCTTCAACTCATAGCTGCGGTTTTGTTTGCCGCCAATTGTGCCCGTTTTCGGCACACCGTGCCTTGAATTGTAAAAGCATATGGCCCTTTTGAGGTTGTTGTCTATTTTGCCGATAGAAATACCTTCAGTCCAGCCGAACGACGTTTTAAAAAAATCTTTAAGCTCACTGAGAAACATAATCAACCTCCTGTTTTGCTGCGCATAAAGGCAGTGAATACCTTTTGCGCATAGTCCTTCTTTGCTCCGGAAATATAGGGTTCAAACCATTCAGCTCCTGCGTTTGGGTTGTTAGTGGTCTGAAAGTTATATTCCGGATGAAAGTAAAGCCGCCTTGCATAAGGCTCATCCGAAACAACGTATACTTTGCCTCTTTTGGCTTGTGAACTGTCAACAAAAGTTGACCTGTTCTGCAAGGCACCTGTATCAAACGGCATAGTTTGTGATTGCATTAAATCAGTTTTAACCGCATCACCCGTTTCTATTAAAGCCTTAGACAAGTACTGCTCGACTCTGTTGATATTTGCCACATTAAGCTTTACAACGGTTTTCATATAATCTCGAACTCCGTATGATTAACTGTTCCGTCTGGATTTCTCGGACGATGAGCCGAATGAATTATAAACTCACGCTTATTTACGGTTATTTTGCCGCCCGCAACTGTTTTAAGCTTGGGAGCAATGTCACCTTTGACAATGACCTTACCGCTTAAAACAACCGTTTTGCCGTCCTTATCGTTAACACGCTTAACGTGTTCCGAAAAGATGCATTTAACCTTAATGTCGCCCTTGAAGATTTTCGGACCGCCGTTTTCGTCAAGCCCTTCCTCATACAAACAAATCACACACGGAGTTCTGAGAAGAAAATCGGGGAATTTAACTTTGTTGACTTTGCTTGCCATCATATCCTCCTGCACATTAAACCGGTCTGCCGAAGCAAAGCAAGAGCCACAGGGTCAATCATCAATCTCGATGCCTCACCATTTGAGTTTGACATTGAAACGCTGATGTCAAGAACACTGTAGCTCTGTACGCCTTCTTCATCATATCCATTTTCGTGGATATAATCTGCCTGACGGCAGACCGCCTGTTTGATTTTTTCCTGCTGGAACGGCGTAAGGTTATTAAAGCCTCTCGCTCTGATGCGGTTAAAAGTAAGCTCATCAATTTTAATTTCGGCAAGCAGAAGCTTCTCAGATATTTCTTCGATTTCATTAATCTTGCCGTTATGGTTTTCACGATAATACTTTACATCAACATAATCCATTGCTGCCGTCCTCTTTCAGTTGCTATTACTCACCGTCGTCTTCGCCTGCAGCTTCAGCAGGAGCAGTGTATGCAGTGGTATCAACATCAACAGCAACACTGTCAATCTTGTTGTTCTTGCCGTTGGGGAAGGTGAAAACGTCGGAGAATGAGCGGTTCTGATAGAGATAACCGTCACCTTCGGTGTGTGCACCGGGCGCAAAGTAATAGATTGAATTTACCTTGGGCACGAACTTTGTTGTCAGAGGCGATGCAACAAGAACGTTGATTCTGTGAGCACCGTTTGCAGGCTCAAAGCCACCGTCGTCACTGTCAAAGTTGAAAGCATCATAGAACACTTCATCATCAATGACTTCCATAACGGGAACATTATCAATGCTTGTTACTCTTGTCTCGATGCCGATGCCACCCTCTGCAATCTGTGTAACTTCAATTTTTCTCTGAAGCTCGCTGGACTGCTCAAGCAAATCCATAATCTCACTGCAGACATAGGTGATAAGGGCGCCCTTAGCCTTATAGCGGCGAAGCTTACCCATACCGATGATTGTTTTGAGCTTTGAATAAGCATTTGCTTTTGTCCACGCAGAAAGAGCGGTTGAGCTGTGGTAACCTTCCTGCTTTAACGCTGTCTGCGCAACCTTTGAGAAGAACAGAGCATTCGCTTCAGGAACAGCCTGTGTTCTTGTGAATACGCTCGAAACATTCTGCATTGAAGCGGTTGCGTTCGTTTCATCAACTTCCATTTTGTCGATAAGAAACTCAACGTCTCTGTCATGTGTTACGGTGAAGGGAACGTCTGTCTGAATATAAGAACCTCTGTTCCAGCCGCCGTTGCGGTTATGGCTCTTATATCCCGATGTTGACATCTGTGTAAAATGGAAGGTTTTTGCGCCAATCCAATTTACATTTGTGGTAATGAAGGGCGAAATGAGCGTTTCCTGCATATAGATTTCAAGCAGTGAGGGTGCCCATCTCTCAGCATAGTTTAACTGATTAGGCATAATTTTACTCCTTTACAAATTTTAGTGATTGAACCTGTTCCAGCTTTTCTGAACAGGCTGTTTTTCTTTTGCGGCAGACTTGCCGCCATTCTGTTCGCCGTCGCCGCCGATTCTGAAACCGACTCCGCCTTCTTCTTTCGGGGCAAGCTCGGGCCATTCTTCAAGCAGCTTCTTGACAGCTTCGCCTGCTTTCTCACGGCTGAAATTTCCATCTTCATCAAGGCAGTCTTTTTTGTCAATAAGCCTTGCTGCTCTTGCAACCTTATCTGATTTGACGTTTGACATAAGAAGAAGATTCTCGAGAACGGCATTGTTCGCCGATTCCGTTGCCTGTGAAAGCTTTTCGTTAAGCTCCTGAACCTGATTATCGCTTGCGTCAGCCTTTGCTTTTGCGGCCGCTTCTTCGTCTGCTGCCGCCTTTGCGAGAATCGCCTTGGCCTTTTCCGTGTCGGTTATGCCGAGGTCTTTCAGGACCTTTGCAACAGCTTTTTCGCTGTTTTTCTTGCTGATATTGTTCATATCAGTTTCGGTGTACTTCTTTTCATCCTGTGCGCCGCCTGTGTTCTGAGTGCCGTTGTTGTTACCTGCACCTTCATTGTTCTGCGCACCGGGATTGTTTTCTGCACCGTTTGCAGGGTTGTTGTTATCTGCCATTTTCTCTCCTTTTTAACGGTTAAGGACAACCGCTCCCCGTTTATTCGATACGGGCAAACGAAATTTGGATATGAAAAAAGCACCTTGCATTTGAATGCAAAGTGCTAAAATCAACTGAATGTTTTGAATATAAAAACAGCGCCTTGCTAAAAACAAGACGCTGTTAACACCACATTATTAAATCTTCTTCAGGTATACTATCAGTCTCAACGAACTCAATCATTCTATATTTTGCATGGTTTAGATGACTCTTGCACCATTCATAACCCAACGGAAGATTATATTCTTTAAGCTCTTTTGTGTCAATGTCAACTATAATATGGCCTGCACGCGAGCTATCTTCAGGATAAATATCACATTCAATATAACCGTTACTAATCTTTATATTTTTTAATTTTACCATAGAATTCTCTCGCCTCCTTATCATAGTTATATTTCTTTGACGTTAAAATATGGGCTTCATCTTGGCTCATGCCTTGCTTCATCAGCCATTTTTCCATAACCTCATGCTTAATCAAAGTAAGGTCATGCTTTTTCGGTTTTCCATCAATTAGCCTCTGCCATGATTCTGCCATCATATAATCCGGCTCAAATCGTTTAGGCTCAAAACCGCCAAGGTCATGCTTTTCGTAGAAAATGAAATCTTTAATCGATTGTATCTCAGCCTTTGACATTCCTGTTGTTTTAGCTATTTTATCAACATCTGTTTTCATGCTGCGTACTAAGTCATAGTATCTTCGAGCATGTTCCTTAGCCTTAACTCCATCTGGATTTCTTGCGCCACTGATAGCTCCTGATTTTATTATATCACTTTCTGTAATATTGTCAACCTTTTCTGGTCGCTTTAAGCTTTCCCAATATTTCAGCTTTCCGCTATACTTTGCAACATTTTCAGGAAGCGTTGAGCCGAGAGATAGCCTCTTGTATTTCTGAATCATATTCTCAACGTGAGCAGAGTTGATTTTGTCATCGCCGTATTCATTGAGCTTGTTATCTTCGCTCTCATAGTGGTTAATTCCTTCAAGCTCTGGATAGTATGTTCCGCAGCCGTGACGGCATCGGGGATGATAAAATCCGAGTTTCATTGCTTCGGAAAGCAGCATATAATCACCGTCTTCGGGTTTTCCACCCGAATAGACATCATCTATGAGCACCTTATGTTCAAACGGTTTACAAAGCTCACAGGCGGTATTATGGCGGCTTATCAATATAAGCGTTCTGCCTATCTCTTTGCGAAATTCGCCCTGTCCTGCCAGATGCGCACGTTGACTCGCTGTTCTGACCGCCATTTCGGCGTAATCGGCAATGTTAACCCGCCTGCCGTCTTTATATTGAATGCAGTTGATTCCCTTATCGAGAAAAGTCTTGACAGCCATATCGTAAGCCTGTTTCTCGGTATAAACACCATTCTTAACAAACATGGCCGATTTAAATATTGTCTCACGGTAAACATCGTTAACCATACGCAGAACAGCTGAATTTGCCGTCGCCATATCATTTTGAAGCGAATCTATAAGAGCGGATACTGCGCGGTCATCAACCTTGAAAAAGCTATCCTTCATCAGTTTTGCAGATTTATACCCTGCACCGAGTGCTTCTTTGTGAAGCTTGAACTGGCTCATT
>JAGBHX010000133.1 GCA_017935265.1 Clostridia bacterium
ACCGCCGTACTGCAAGCCCTTACCTGTGAGAACGCCGTTTTCATATGCGCCGCGGATGCGCTTATACTGACCGAAGAGGTAGCCGATTTCTCTGCCGCCAACGCCGATGTCACCTGCGGGAACGTCAATGTTGGGTCCGATGTGTCTGTAAAGCTCTGTCATAAATGCCTGGCAGAAACGCATAATTTCAGCATCACTTCTGCCTCTGGGGTCAAAGTCCGAGCCGCCCTTGCCGCCGCCGATAGGAAGACCGGTGAGGCTGTTTTTGAAGGTCTGCTCAAAGCCGAGGAAGTGGATGATGCTGGGGTTTACTGAGGGATGGAAACGCAAGCCGCCCTTGTAAGGACCGATTGCTGAATTGAACTGAACACGGAAACCGCGGTTAACCTGAGTTGCACCTGCATCGTCAACCCAAGCAACACGGAAGGAAACGAAACGCTCAGGCTCAACCATACGGCCGAGAATGTCGTTTGCAACGTATTCGGGATGAGCGTCAACAACCTTTTCAAGTGAAGAAAAAACTTCTTTAACACACTGAAGGTATTCAGCCTTTTCACCGTCACGCTTTTCAACGGTGGAAATTACTTTTTCAATATATGCGTTCATAACAGAACTCCTCTCAAAATGAAACTGGAAGAATTATAGTCCTTTGACTTAAAATAATCTATATACAAATTACATCAAGATTTTTGTAAATTAAAATAATCATTTGTGTATATTTTCTAAAATTGATTTATTTTAATTTATGCCGAATTGTGACGACCCCGATTTCGCCCTTAACAGCATATATTTACTCAAGAATAGCACTAAAAAGCTTGACTTAAAGTGTTATTTTTTTAACATTCTTTATGGCATTTTCGAAAAAAGTGAAATTATCAAGGGCACAGAATGACTTTTCTTCGTCATATTGCTCATCATTTATCAGTGTATGCAAAGCAAGGCAGACTGCTACACAATGCTTACACAAACCAAACGCAAGACAGTCACAAAAAATATCGGTCAGCACGCAGGTTTCCGCGTTATATCTGAACTCCACTATGTGAAGATTTTCATTGCCGATAATCGCCCTGCCCACGCCGTCAATAATGCTGAGGTATTTTAATCCGCCGTTATCAAGCAGTTCGGCCGCTTTCTTTGCAACCTTAAAATCAAGATAAGCTTCATCCTCAAGCAAATCAAAGGTGTACCCGTCACCCGTGAAAAACTCCTGCTCCTTTTCTTTGGGTGGAAAATACCAGGACTTAACCTGTTCAAAAGGGAGAGCCTTTTTGTCAAAAGAAACCATAAGAGTATTTATTTTAACAAACTCACCGTGAAAATCAAAATTGAGCTTTGCTACTACCCTTTTGTAATATTCAAGGTCAACCTTAAACCTTGTGGTAACATCAATAACTGTTCCGATTCTGCCTGCCAACTTTCCGTCAACATAAACACAGTCTCCTTTTTGAAGGTTGAATGAGTCGTTATAATAAGGAAGAATTCTGCCGTCAGCAAATCTGACATTTACAACACTTCGCACACAATCCGACTTTTCCGTTTCTGCGGCTTCAGCTGTGACGGTTTCTTCATTTTCGTTTTCGTCCTTCAGAGAAAAACCTAACTTGAATTTCATAAAAAACACCTCCGTTGATTACATAAAAAATTATATAATCTGCGAAGGTGGATGTCAAACATCAGAGTACCATATTCGGAACAGCAAAAAGGCAGGACAATGTGCCCTGCCTTTGGTTTAGATTTAATTTTAGAAAATCTTATCGGGGTTAACTTCATATTTATCTGTGAGGATTCTTATGAAATCAACAAGTGCAAGAATTGCGCCTATGCCGAAGCAGAAAGACATAACGATTTTGAAAACGCCCTTTTTGGTTTCTCCGAGCATAAAGTTGTGAACACCGATTCCGCCGAGGAAGAAACAAAGAAGAGCCAATGTAATTTTATCATAATTACCAAGCTTGTCGGAAGCGGGCTTTTTCTGAGCAAATCCGCAAGAAAGACAAACCTCAGCGCCGGGGGCTAACTGATTGCCACAGTTGTAGCAATAGTTTGAACCATCACCTGCTTTTACACCGCATTTTACGCAGATAGCCTGATTTTCATTCATCATTTCTCCGCAACTTCTACAATACATAAAAACACCTCTTTTTCGTTTTTGGTAATTTAATTTTATCATTCGTGTCGAAACGTGTCAATAGCTGAGATAAAAATAAATTTGGTAAAACCAGTTAGCCGCAAAGCCCAAAGCAATGAGAATAAAAGCAGCTTTGTTGATTTTGCGGTTTTTGAAAAGCTTGCCGTCAAAAAGAAACCAGAGGTACAGCAAAGGGGCTGACCAGAACATAAAGTGATTTTTGAAAGCCGAAGCAAAATCGAGGCTGAGCGCCGACAGCCACGCCCGTGTCATTCCGCAGCCGGGGCAGGGAATGTGCAAAAAGCGAAGGAAAATACAGCCGATTTCCATTTTATAAAAAACGAATATAAGCAGGAAATAAGCGCAAGTGAACAGCAGCTTATTGAGCAAATCTTTTTTGTTCATTGCAAAAACTTAATTACAAAGAATATCTGTTTCCATATGGTCGATACCAAGGCTGTAGAGGAATTCCGCATCCTTGATTGTGTTGACTGTCCAGAATGAACAATTTACTCCGTTGTCGATAGCAAGCTGGATTGACTCGGCGTCATTCTTATCAAAGTGGGGTGAAAACCAGGCATTGCCCAGAGTTTTAACCTCGTCGATTGCCTTTTGGTCAATTCTGCCGATGAGATACCACAGCTCAATTTCGCTGTCGATGCTTCTGATTTTCTGAAGCTGTTCAAGGTTAAAGGAAATAATAATAGCCTGCTTGCCCATTCCCCTGTCGTGAACGGCCTTGATGACCTTTTTCAGGTCGTCGATGTTGTCACCCTTAATTTCAATCTGAGGTCTTGTTTCACTGTCCACAAAAACGTCAAGGAATTCTTCAAGAGTTGGCACGTGAAGAGCCTTGTTCCAATGGTTTGTTCCGTTTTTAAATGAGAATTTCTGCACCTCTTCAAGTGTATGGTCGCCGTAATTGCCAACCTGCCACAGGCGTGTTCCTATTTCTTCATTATGGCTGAGAACCCACTTTTTGTCCTTTGTTAAGACAATATCACACTCTGCGGAATAATAGCCGCGTCTTACCGCCTCTTCATAGGCAGGGAGTGTGTTTTCGGGTGAAAACTGTGTTACACCTCTGTGGGCGGTGAGATACACTTTTTTATCTGCAAAACCGTTTTTTGAAAGAGAAATAAGCTCCTTAGGCTTTTTTGCAAAAACCTTTGCGCATCCGTTGAGCACGGGAACAAAGGCTGTAATTACTTTGTTGATTGCTTTTTTTGACATAACATTACCACCTTTAAGTTTATAGTTTAATTTAATCACTCTTTTCGGCAGATGTCAATAAAAAAAACTATTTACGGTTTTGCTTATATATGTTATAATGTGGATAATAATAAGAAGGTGATAATATGAAAATTACGCTTAACCCTAATCAGGCTGTGGTAAACGCCGTGAAGGAAGGACTAAAAAAAACAGGCGGCTACTGCCCCTGCCGCACTCAGCGCACTGATGAATTCAAGTGTATGTGCAAGGAATTTAAAGAGCAGATTGCAGACCCGAATTTTGAGGGCTTCTGCCACTGTTTTCTTTATTATAAATCTTTGGAAGAATAAAGGAGGTCATCTCTATGGCAGAAATCAAGCTTACAAGCGCAAACTTTGAGCAGGAGGTTTTAAATTCAGATATCCCCGTTCTTGTGGATTTCTGGGCAACCTGGTGCGGACCTTGTATGATGCTTGCCCCCGTTATTGAAGAAATTGCCAAAGAGCACGAGGGTGAAATCAAAGTCGGCAAGGTAAACGTTGACGAAGAACAGGGCCTTGCAATGCAGTTCGGCATTATGAGCATCCCCACTCTTATGCTTTTTGACGGCGGAAAGGCTGTTAAAACCGAGGTTGGCTATATGCCCAAAAGTCAGATTGAAAATATGTTGACAAATATCTGATTTTTGTGGTATTTTTAATTACAACAATTTGTAAAGGAGAATTATTATGAGCAAATACGACGGAACAAAAACACAGAAAAACCTTGAGGCCGCTTTTGCAGGCGAATCTCAGGCAAGAAATAAATACACATATTTTGCTTCAGTGGCAAAAAAAGAGGGCTATGAGCAGATTTCTGCCCTTTTCCTCAAAACTGCCGACAACGAAAAAGAACACGCAAAAATGTGGTTCAAGGAGCTTGACGGCATCAGCAACACAGCCGCTAACCTGGCCGATGCCGCTGACGGCGAAAACTATGAGTGGACAGATATGTATGACGGCTTTGCAAAGGATGCCGAAGAAGAAGGCTTCCACGAGTTGGCCGCAAAATTCCGCCTTGTTGCACAGGTTGAAAAGCACCACGAGGAGCGTTACAGAGCACTTCTCAAAAATGTTGAAACCGCTGCTGTTTTTGAAAAGAGCGAGGTTAAGGTTTGGGAATGCAGAAACTGCGGTCACATCGTAGTTGGCACAAAGGCTCCCGAAATCTGCCCCACCTGCGCACATCCTCAGGCATATTTCGAGCTTCACGCTGAAAATTATTAAGATTAAATCCTCAGAGCCGCGGCAAAACCGTGGCTCTTTTTGTTTACAAAAGAGAAATAATGTGTTATATTTAGAAACAGGAGGTGTGTTTGTGTGAAAAAAATAATTTCAATGCTTCTTGTGTTGATTATTATTGTTTCAGTTCCCGTGAGTGTCAGCGGCGCTTCACTCAGCGACGGCACGGCGGCACTGAAAAATCAGTTCAAATTCGGCGAAGGTCCGAAGGTTGACGGTTACTCCGTTGACTACCGCTATTTCTCCCCTGTTGAAATCGGAGCTTACGGCAAATACCCCCTTGTTATCTGGCTTCACGGGCTTAACAACGGCTCATACGACGGGCATCAGATTACCGATATGACATACTGGTCAAGCAGCGATTTTCAAAAGCGCTTCACCCCCTCGGGCGGTGCATTTATTCTGGCACCCCGTGCCAGAGAGGAGCTTGGCATGAGCTGGAACGACAAAGAAATGCTTCCTGCATTGATGTCGGCAATTAACAGCTTTATTGAAAAAAACAAAAGAAACATTGACCTTAACAGAATATACATCGGCGGCTTTTCGATGGGCGGGATGATGGCTCTTGAGGTACTCACTCAACACCCCGAAATGTTTGCGGCGGCTTTCCCCTATTGCCCTGCCACATACATCACAAAATCTATGGCAAAAAATTTCAAGGATGTTCCCGTTTGGATAACCTCCTGCACCAAAGACCCTACGGTGGATTATGATTTTCTCATTCTCAACACCTGGGAAAACATCACCGAAACAAACTCAGTCAGAAGCGAATGTCGGCTTTCAACCCTGACCAAGGCGTGCTATCCTGACGGCTCTGCCGCTTCAAGCAATCATTACGCCTGGTTTTCGGTAAGGTACGATATGTTTTCGCAAAGCGGCGGCAGTTATCCGTATATGTCCACGGTTGACGGCAACGGCAAAAAGGTGACTCTCACCTACCCCGACGGTATGATTTCCTGGCTGTCAGCTCAAAGCTCGGACTACGGCGCAGGCCAAAATAACTCTGATTCAGGCTCGTTTTTGGATGAAATCAGAGAATTTATCCGAAACACTTTCAACAAATTTGTTTCAGCGGTTAAAAACGCAGTTATATCAATATCTATATGAGGTGGATTATGAAAAGGCTTTTATCTTTATTTCTTGCAATTGTAATTCTTGCTATATCCTGCGTGGCAGTAAATGCGGCTTCTTTGGGCGACGGTCTTGACACGCTCAAAACGGAATTTCTTCCCGGTGAGGGTCCCGTTGTTAACGGATATTCAATCGACTACCGCTATTTTTCGCCGGTAAAAGAAAGCGACAGCACAAAATATCCCATTGTTGTCTGGCTTCACGGACTTGGTGAGGGCAAGGAAGAAGGCGCACAGATTGAAGAAAACAACATCGCTTATTGGGCAAGCGACGAATTTCAGGCAAGATTTGACCCCGCAGGCGGTGCTTTCATTATTGCCGCTCGCTCCAGAGAAGAAATGGGTATCACATGGGATAACAGTATGGTTGAGCCTCTGAGGGCGGCCATAGACGACTTTATTCAAAAGAACAGTGCAAACGTTGACCTTAGCAGAATTTACGTCGGCGGCTTTTCAATGGGCGGAAAAATGACACTTAAAATGGCAGTTGCCTACCCTGAAATGTTTGCGGCAGCTTTTCCCATTTGCCCCGCCTGGGCCATTGGCAGTGATGCGGCGGCGGTTCTTGCCGATATGCCCATCTGGCTCACCTCCGGCAAGCTTGACCCGTTGGTTAACTACAACCTCGCTGTTACCCCTGCATGGAAAACAATCGTTGCCGCTTCAAACGTTAAAGAGGATTGCAGATTTTCAACTCTCAAAACAGTTCGTTACCCCGACGGCAAACGAACCCTCAGCAGTCACCACGCATGGTTTGCGGTTAACTATGATATGTTCGCTGTCGATAACGGCGATTATCCCGATATGACAACCGAAAACGGCCTTGGTGAACAGGTTACTCTCACCTACCCTGACGGTATGATTTCGTGGCTTAGCTCTCACACATCTGATTTTGACGGCGCCAAGGGTGTGGGCATAGGCAACCTTGCCGACCTTGACGACACCGATTCAATGATTACCGCTGATTCAATTTCAATGTTTATCGACTCGGTTATCGAAGCAATTTCAACTTTCTTTGAAAATTTTTTTGAAACAATTTTCAACACGGTTTGCTAAAAAATCAACCTCCTGACTCAAATCAGGAGGTTTTGTTTTATTCATTATATGCCCCTCGTGCCCACAAAATCCATTTGGAGCGGTCAAGGGGATTCACGCCGCGACGGGGGTTGACGTGCTCAAGGCCGTCACGGTATTCACGGTAGCCGTAAAACGACTGTGAAAGCACCGCCTTACCCGACGACAGCGCCGCAAGCCTTTCGGGAAAATTCATTGAGGTTGCAACAGGCACAATTGCCTCAAGGGTTGCAATTCCCGAACGGATAACGGGTGTGTCGTACTCACCGCCCATTTTAATAATTTCAGAAAAAACCTTGCCCGAAAGCTCTTCCGGGGCTGTTACTCTGATTTTCAGCAAAGGCTCCAGCAGGGTTGAACCGATTTCAGACAGTCCGTTCATAAATGCCATTGGTGTGCAAACAAAAAAGTCCAGCGGATGAGTGTGGATAGTGTGATGCTCACCGCCGACCAGAGTGCACTTGAAATCCGTCACTTCCCAGCCGTGGAGACCTTGCTCAAGGCAGGAATTAAATGATGTGCGGATATGAGACTGATAACGGTAAAAGCATTGGTTATTGGGCAACCTGCCGTGGTATGAAACGCCGTAGCCTCTTGGCATCGGTTCAAAATAAAACTCAACCACCGCCCAGCAGGGCTTGGGCATTGTGTACCTTGCCTTAGCAAAGCCTTTGCCTGCAGGCGTTTCTTTATAAATAACCGTCGGAGGTGAAAACTGAGCCTGAATATCATAACGCTCTTTGAGAAGATTGCCAAGCACTTCAAGCTGAATTTTGCCCGTTGTGCTGATGGTGATTTCTTTTTGTCCGTTTTCCCACTTGGCATCAATATACGGCTCCTCGTCGGAAAGCTCACCAAGAGCCGCCGCAAGAGCAGGAATTTTTTGCTCGTCACCGTCCTGAGGCGTTACCTTGACGCGCAAAAAGGGATTGACCAGCTTTGCTGAATCGCTGACAGACATTGAGCCGATAAATTGGCCTGTTTTTGCTGAAGGCAGACCGCACACCGCCGCCACGTCACCGCTTGTGATGATGCCTGTGTCGGTGCTTTTTGCTCCCAAAAACTTTTTAATTTGCGAAACCTTTTCTTTAACGGGCGGTTTTGCTTCAAGCTCAACAGCATCGGTTTCAGCCGCCATTTTTTCTTGGGGTGCAATCAGCTCCACCTCGTCACGGTTGGCAATTTCACCGCCGAAAAGTCTGATGTGAGAAATTTTACCAAGTGACTTATCGTGCTCAATTTTAAAAATTATTCCGCACAGGCCGTCAGTTGCTCTGCGTGAGGAATCCGGCATAAAATCAACCAAGGCGTCTGCAAGCTCACGCACACCCAACGAATATTTGGCACTGCCAAGCACAACGGGAGTAAGGTTGCAGGCTGAAATTTCTTTTTTTACAAGCTCGGTTGCTTTTTCATAGCTTAGCACCTCTTCCGCAAGAAAAGCATCCGCCGCCTCGTCGCATACATCGGCAAGGGCCTCTGTTGCACGGCGGCAAAATTCATTTTTATCAACCGCCATAACCGTGGGGTTATCAAGCCCTTCATTCTCCACCTGAGAAAGCACAAGGTGTGCCTGAGAGGAAATTCCTTTAAGCTCAGCAATCACCTGAGATGAATCTGAGCCCGTGCGGTCAATTTTATTAACAAAAACAATTCTCGGCAGATTTGCAGAGTCAAGGAGCTTCAAAATGTTTTCGGTGTGGGCGCGCACACCCTCCACCGCCGACACAATCACAACCGCATAATCAAGGGCAGAAATTGCGCGTTCAACCTCACCTGCAAAGTCAATATGACCGGGAGTGTCAATAATATTTACATTAACGTCCCTCCACCGCGCACAGGCTGTTGCGGTGCGCACGGAAATACCCCTCTGCTTTTCAACAGAAAGGCTGTCTGTGGCCGCTGTACCGCTGTCAACACTCCCCGCTTGACGGATTGCACCCGTCAGAAAAAGAAGCTGTTCGGTGAGAGTTGTCTTTCCCGAGTCAACGTGAGCAAGTATTCCGATGTTATGAAAAACAGCAGACATTTTGTTTCTCCTTGTGAAATATGGATGATTATATCATTTATCTCAACAATTTTCAACTGTAGCAAAGTTATTCCGAGCTTATCATTAAAAATTCTCAGTGCGGTGCACACATCATCCCGTTGACTGATGGGGTGTAAAAAGCAACAATCCAACACCTCATCCACCGCTTTCGCGGTCCCCCTTCTCCTCGAAGGAGAAGGCTTTTTTTCCGTAAAGGGGGCTTGATTTTGGGCAAAAAATTCCCCGCCAACCGTGGGGTTGACGGGGTTACAGTTTGTTTTGGAGTTACCAGTTGTAATAAACGCCTGAGCCTTTTGTTGCGGTTTCAACAATTGTGCCTGCTGAATTTTTAATCTGTAATTTTGTGTAAACTCTGTAAGCGTAGCCCGAAGGAGCAAACCAGGATTTAGAAATGGTATATGAGCCTTTGCCTGTATAGGTTTCGGTTTTTGATTTGTAATTTACCCAGCCCGATTGTCCGTCAGTACGCTGAAGATAACAGGTCATAACAAAGGTTTTGTTTGTTTCAAAACTGATAAAATTGGATGTACAGTTAACAAAACCTAAAACACCTTCTGAAATTCCTGCCGAAATTGAATCAAGATATGTATAGCACGGTGCTACCAAATCATCATAATTTGCTTCTGCATAGGCGGATACACCAAAAGGGGCGACCAAAATGACAACTGACAATAAAAGTGAGATGATTCTTTTCATATATTTTTCTCCTTTGTTTTGTTTGACTTATCAACAAACAAAGGTAAAATATGTAACAGTTATCTTCTTTCGATCAATTCCGCAAAGCCGATTAAATCAAAATCCGTATCATCTGTTGTAACATATATCATCGAACTATCCGTACTTAACACAATTCTTTTTGTGTCTTTGTTCTCAATATACAAACCCTTCATATCTTTTATTTCCAGTGTTTGAACTATATCAGCATCTTCTGTATCAATGTTAGATTTTAGTTCTGCACTTTGCTCTCGTAAAACAATTATGCAATCCTGTTCGTTTTTCAGCATTATTTCGTACATATTCTCGTCGCTTACAACACTTTCAACCTTATAACCTTCAGGAATGGCTGTGGGAACAAACTGACCCTGATATTCCGAAAACATTTCATCGCTTTCGCCAACGTCAACCGTCGCATATTCCTCACTGGTGAAATTTGTGAAGAAGGAGGTAAGCTTCTCACGGAAGCCGTCAACGCTCAGGGTTACGACGGTGAGGCTCACCACCACTACCACCACGATTGAGGCCGCACGAAGCCAGGCCTTGCGACCGCGTTTTTTCTCAAACTGCTTCACAAAGCGTTCAGCTTCTCCCTCTTTAACCCGGAATTCGGGAATTTTGTTTGCTTCCTCCATCTCCTTGCGGATTTCTTTATTCTCTTTTTCGCGCAAAAGAGTAAGAGCTTCCTTGATGACCTTTTCGTTGTATTCATTCATCATTTGTTCCCCCTTTTAACGATTTGCTTTACAGACCCATTGGCATCGGGCAGGCAAACAAGGCTTTTGCAGTCCGCCGCGGCCAAATTCAGCCTGCAAAGTTTTTCGATAAAATCTTTATTTTCCTTCGTTTTAAGGTATTCAGTTGTAAAAGGAACCGCCAAGCCATTCCCCTTGCAAATGTATACAAGGTGATTATAACATTATTTAACAGATTTTGCAACTCAAAACCGCTTTTTAATTGTGGCTTTGCTAAAGCCGCTCCATTTCAGGCATTGGCCGCATCTGTCACAATAATGCATATACTCGCGTTCCATTGACGATTGGCAACGGGGACACACAGGATAAAAATCCCCGTTTTTGAAAACGACTATTTCCGTAACTGCCAATGCCTTGCGGAAAGACAGCTCGTCTTCAACACTCACTTAGATACGTAATTCCTTGCAATGTCAGTATAAACGAATTCAAGAAATTCAGAAACCGTGGGCGGAACATCCAACGGATAGCCTGCCATTTCGCTCAGGCGCTTTGGATTTTTGTTCCACGCTCTGTGAATAATTGTGCGGATATTTCTTTCAACAGCCATCCAGGTTGTGTTGTTTTCCGCCGCAATCTCCTTGCACGTTTCAGTAATATTCAGCAGTCTGTCTTCGTTTTCAAACACAAGTATAACAAACTGTACCACTGCACGACAACCTGTGTAAATCTCGATAACGCCTAATTCGCGCAGCAGTTTTAGAACATCTTTTTCCATTTTTCAAACCTCCGTATGTTGGTTATTATACAGAAAAATTTTTGGCTTGTTTCAATCCTCGTCTTTTTTCGACATTATTTAACAAAACCACTGAAAAGCGATAATTTATATAAAACAGCTATGTCTGAAAAATGTAACAAAAAGCTTTTAAAAATATTAAATGTTGACATTTTAATGCCCTTAAATGTATAATATCACTGTAAAGGAGGTATTTTTATGCAATGCCCAAAATGTAACACGGTTAATCCCGATAATGCAAAATTCTGCAACAGTTGCGGTGCAAGTCTGACAGCTTCACCAAAACCCAAAAATAAAAGCTTAACCTTTTTTAAAGGCCCCACAGACGGCGGCAAGGGCTACGCGGCTGTTATGACGGCGCTGATGGTTTTTCCTGCGACGCTATGTGTGGCAATTGACCTTGTTTTTCACAAAAATGACGGCTGGTGCACTTACGTTGTGGGCGCAATAATCGTTGCGTGGATAATCTCCGTTTTCCCTGCACTTCGCATTACCCCTGCCCCCATAACCGCGCTGATTTGTCTGTTTTCGGTGCTTTCGTATGTGGCGTACATAATCGGCAGAGTCGGCGAAATTCAATGGTTTTATAAGGTCGGACTGCCGCTGTTCATCTTAGCCGCGATATTCATTTCGGTGGATGCTACGCTAATCGGCGCAGGCAAATTCAAGGGGCTTCATATGCTCTCGCTGATAAGTGTGGAAATTGCAATTTTTCTTGTGGCAATCGAGGCCACGGCAGATATGCTCGTGTTTAACGAAATCACAATCCGTTGGTCAGCAATCGTTGCCTGCTTCTTCATTTCTGCGGTCGCCCTCTTTGAAGCAATCCACTACGTATTGAAGCTTATGAAAAAGAATAAAAAATAATATTAAAGCCGTGTTTCTCTTAATTGAGAAGCACGGTTTTTTTAGTAAAAAGCGGTTTTCCTAAACAGGTTGTGTAAATTCAACAAAAAATCCAGCTTTATATCAGTAATGATTTACTACTGTAGGTTTACAGATAAGTTGACAGATGTAAAGAAGAATGTTAAAATTGATACATCAATTTGTCTAAAGGAAAAACACAGATGAAAAATCAGATTGAAAAATTGAAAAGAGAAAAGAACGCAGTTGTTCTCGCCCATTACTACACCTCTGCCGAAGTGCAGGAAATTGCAGACTATGTGGGCGATTCATTTTATCTTGCCAAAATCGCAAAGCAAAGCAAGGCTGACATCATTGTTTTCTGCGGTGTATACTTTATGGGCGAAAGCGCCAAAATTCTCAACCCTGACAAAAAGGTGCTTATGCCTGACCTCACCGCCGATTGCCCGATGGCTCATATGGTTGCTGACGGTATCATTGACGAAAAGAGAAAAAAATATGATGACCTGGCAGTTGTTTGCTACATCAACTCAACAGCAAAGCTGAAATGCCAAAGCGATGTGTGCGTTACCTCATCAAATGCGGTGAAAATAGTCAAATCACTGCCAAACAAGAATATTTTCTTCATCCCCGATAAAAACCTCGGCAGGTTTGTTGCCGAACAGGTGCCCGAAAAAAATATTATAATCAACGACGGCTGTTGCCCCATTCACGCAAAAATCACAGCAGAACAGCTCTGCGCAGAAAAAGAAAAGCATCCCGAAGCTCCGGTTCTGTCACACCCTGAATGTGAGGCTGAGGTTTTGGAAAAAACCGATTACATAGGGAGCACGGCGGATATAATCGCTTATGCAAAGCAGAGTAATGCGGATGAATTTATTGTCTGCACCGAAGACGGAGTAAATTACAAGCTGATTTCGGACAATCCCGATAAACGCTTTTATTACCCTGACCCCCACCCCTGCTGTGCAGATATGAAGCTGAACACGCTTGACACAGTTTTGTCGGTTTTGAAAAACGAAGATAAGGAAGTGGTGATTGAGGACCGTGTTCGCGACGGCGCTCTTTTGCCACTTGAAAAAATGTTGGAGCTTACAAAATAAAATGAATGCAGATATTATAATTGTGGGTTGCGGTGTTGCAGGGCTTTACTGTGCACTGAACCTGCCAAAAGACAAAAAAATAATTATTGTCACCAAAAACGAAGCGCCAAAAAGTGACTCCTTTCTTGCACAGGGCGGTATATGCGTGCTTCGTGACGAGGGCGATTACAAGTCTTTTTTTGAGGACACTATGAAAGCGGGTCACTATGAAAACAATCCCGACTCGGTTGAGATTATGATTCGTTCATCACAGGAGATTATCGGCGACCTTGTTTCTTTTGGCGTTCTTTTTGAAAAGGACGGAGAAGCCTTTACATATACACGCGAGGGTGCTCACTCAAAGCCGAGAATACTTTTTCACGAGGATGAAACAGGGAAAGAGATTACCTCTCACCTGCTTGAAACCGCAAGAAGCCGAGCCAACATAACGCTTATTGAGAATTTCACAATGGTGGATCTGATTTGCGACAGCAATGTCTGTTACGGCATTATCGGCCACGATAAAGACGGCAATTTCATCGGTATAACGGCAAATTACACCGTGCTTGCAACGGGCGGTATCGGCGGCTTGTTCAAGCATTCCACCAACTACCGCCACCTGACGGGCGATGCCTTGGCTTTAGCACTCAAATATGATATAAAGCTGCAGCACATTGACTACATACAGATTCATCCCACCACGCTTTACACCAAAAAACACGGTCGGGAATTTTTGATTTCCGAATCTGTCAGAGGCGAAGGCGCAATACTTCTCAATTCCAAGGGAGAAAGATTTGTCAATGAGCTTTTGCCCCGTGACGTTGTTACAAAAGCCATTTTTGACGAAATGAAAAAAGAAAACAGCGAGCACGTGTGGCTGTCTATGGCACCCATTCCCGAGGAAGAAATTAAAATCCATTTTCCAAATATTTATCAGCATTGCCTAGACGAAGGATATGACGTAACAAAAGAGCCGATTCCCGTTGTTCCCTCTCAGCACTATTTTATGGGAGGCATTGATGTTGACCGCTACAGCAAAACCTCTATGGAGCGTTTGTATGCAGTGGGAGAAACAGCCTGCAACGGTGTTCACGGGCGCAACAGACTGGCAAGCAACTCCTTGCTGGAAAGCCTTGTTTTTGCCAAGAGGGCGGCAGGCCATATTTCAGAAAACTATGCTGAAGCCGAGCAAAACAAGGAAGTTATCATAGATTCACGTAAATACGCGGGATATGCTGAGCAATACAAAGAAGCAGTTTTAGCGGCTATTGAAAAGGAGAAAAACAGAAATGAATAATATTACTATGAAATTAAATGCAGATGACCTTATTTTAAGTGCGCTTAAAGAAGACGTAACCAGCGAGGACATTTCCACAAATTCTGTTATGCCCTGCTACCGTCTCGGCGAGGTTGAGTTAATCTGCAAGGAAAACGGTATTATTGCAGGCCTTGATGTGTTCAGAAGAGTTTTTGAGCTTCTTGATGCTGGCACAGAGGTTGAGTTTTTTGTTAAAGACGGCGACCGGGTTAAAAACGGACAAAAGCTTGGCCTTGTCCGCGGAGATATAAGGGTTCTGCTTTCAGGCGAAAGAACTGCTCTCAACTACCTTCAGCGTATGAGCGGAATTGCAACATACACACGCACCATTGCAGATATGCTGGAGGGCACAGGCACCAAGCTCCTTGACACAAGAAAAACCACCCCCGGTATGCGCATCTTTGAAAAGTATGCGGTAAAGGTCGGAGGCGGTTATAATCACCGTTTTAATTTAAGCGACGGCATTCTCCTTAAGGATAACCACATCGGTGCCGCAGGCGGTGTTAAACAGGCTGTTGCAATGGCAAAGGAATATGCTCCCTTTGTGCGCAAGATTGAAATCGAAGTTGAAAACCTTGAAATGCTCAAGGAAGCACTTGAAGCAGGTGCAGATATTATTATGCTTGACAACATGAGCGTTGAGGATATGATAAAAGCGGTTGAGCTGTGTGACGGCAAGGCTGAAACCGAATGTAGCGGAAACGTAACAAAAGAAAACGTTGCAAAGCTTACCCGCATCGGAGTAAACTACATATCAAGCGGAGCACTTACACACTCTTCCCCCATTTTAGATCTCTCACTTAAAAATCTTCACGCAATATAAAGAGGTGACAAAATGAAAGCCGCTGACAGAAGAAAAGCAATCGTTAATATGCTTTTATCATCAACCGAACCTATATCAGGCGGTAAGCTTTCAGATGAGTTCGGTGTATCAAGGCAGATTATTGTTCAGGACATAACCGTGCTCAAGGGGTCCGGATACGGTATTCTTTCCACCCATAACGGATATATAATTCAGCAATCCCCTTTGAAAGAGCGCGTATTTAAGATGTATCACACAACCGAGCAAACTGAAGACGAGCTGACAACTATTGTTAACCTCGGCGGTACGGTGGTTGACGTGTTTGTCGGGCCTAAGGGTTTCGGAAAAATGACGGCTGCGTTAATCATCTTTTCACCCCTGCACATCAAGCAGTTTATCGAAGGGGTCAGAAGCGGCAAATCCACCGAGCTTATGAACATTACCGGAGGGTACCATTATCACACCGTCCGCGCGGAATCAGAACAGATGCTCGATGAAATTGAGCGAGCACTTAAATCAAAAAGCTACATCGCTCCTGAAAAATGAAGTTAAAAACCGACAGGATACGTTACGCGTCCTGTCGGTTTTTATTTGTTAGTGATATTATTTGGCAATTTTGTTGCCGGCAAGCTTTTTAAGCTTCTGCACGCTTCGTCTGAGAGTCATACGAACATTGTTGGGCTTAATATCAAGAATTTCGCCAATATGCTCATCACTGAGTCTCAGATCATATTTAAGGATTATCAAATCCTGGTCACGCTTGGGCAAAAGGTGAAATTTATCACACACAGCCTCAACATTGAGCTTCTTTTCAACTTCCTCCTCAAGGCTGTAATCATCACCGATAAAGTCAAGCTCAGCCGCCTCGGGCTTGCGCATAAAGGTCATTCTTGAATGCTTTGTTACATAATTTATAGAGGTATTGTCAATGGCAACCGTCATATATGCCTTCTGCTTCTCCTCAGACAATGTTTTCAGCTTATCAAGGTGCTTAATCATATTTACCATACAATCGTGAGCAACATCAGCACAGGCGGCAGAATCACTGCCGATAATTTTGCTTGCACGAAATCTCAGCCATGCAATATTGTTCTCATAGAGATTTTTGACAAGCTCTTTGTCTTCCTTTGTTTCAAGGTATTCAATCGTAAAAGGAATCATATTACCACTCCTCCTGCACAACTGAGTAAATTATAACATCTTATGACAAAATTTTCAACCGAAACAAGCGAAATCGCTAAAATAAAGCAAAAATTTCCTCTGATAAGACAATATCAGAGGAAGTATCGGGTTATTTGAGGAAAGTTATTCGGTCAAAACATAGTACTGTCCATTATCTTTTTACATTTCAATTCGGTTTCATCCTCTGACAGATACAAGCTCTGACGGGTCGGTGGGTAAAGCAAAGATATTTTCTCCTTTGCTATCCAAGCCTGTTTTTGAAGTGATGAGGAGTTTGACTTTACCGTTTTCAAAATCATAAACGCTAAGATTGAAGTCTTTTCCCTCTTCTTCATTGTTTACGCTGAAAACACAGAGATAGCTTTTACCGTCTGCCGTTTTCACAAAATACGGTTCAATATATGAGAACCATTCTGCTTCAAATTCTGAGGTTTCAGAATTTATGCTTATAGTATGGTAAAACTTAGTGTCTTCATCGTAATTGCCCGAAACGGTAAGCTCCTCAACTTTTTTATCACCTGTAATATCGGTGTAAAACGGTGCTGACACAGGCAAACTTACAACATACTCATCGGGCACGATAGTATATTTTTCATTGAACAAATCGGGGTATTCTGCAAAGGTTACGGTTACAACCTGTATACCGAAATTTGTCGGAGCAATGTCACCCGGATTGAAACAGAAAGCTACACCGTTGTACTCGAGAGTCCCTGTGATACTGTCCTCAGGAGTATTTTTAAAGTATTCAATAACGGCTGTATC
>JAGBHX010000134.1 GCA_017935265.1 Clostridia bacterium
GATGCAGGTGTGTTTGACGGCAGTAAAATCAAGCAGCTTTCAGATATTCAGTATATTCCTTACACCACAAAAGACGATTTCAGAGATAACTACCCCTTCGGTATGATGGGCGTGCCGATTAAGGACGTTGTAAGACTTCACGCTTCATCAGGCACCACAGGTAAGCCTACCGTAGGTGTATATACCAAAGAGGACTTGGATATTTGGAGTGACTGCGTTGCCCGTGTGGCAATGGCCGGCGGAGTAACTGCCGATGACATTATTCAGATAAGCTTCGGCTACGGACTTTTCACAGGTGCTCTCGGCCTTCATTACGGACTTGAAAAGGTTGGCGCAATGGTTATTCCTGCTTCTTCAGGTAACACCGAAAAGCAGCTTATGATGATGCGTGACTTCGGCGTAACAGGTCTTGTTGCAACTCCGTCATACGCTCTCTATCTCAGCGAGGCTATCAAGGATTCAGGTTATCCTCTTTCAGATTATAAGCTTCGCCTCGGTATTCTCGGCAGTGAGCCCTGCACACCTGAGATGCGTGAGCAGATTGAAAAAAATATGGGTGTATTCGTATCGGATAATTACGGTATGACTGAGCTCGGGGGCCCCGGTGTCAGCGGTGACTGCCCTGTAAGAGACGGTATGCACTTTGCTGAGGATCACTTCCTGCCCGAAATTATTGACCGTGAAACCGATATGCCCTTGGGTGAAGGTGAGGTTGGCGAGCTTGTTGTTACCACTCTGAGCAAAAAGGGTATGCCCGTGCTCCGTTACCGCACCAAGGACGTCACCAAGCTTACATATGAGCCCTGTGCTTGCGGAAGAACACACGCAAGAATGTCCAAAACAATGGGCAGAACCGATGATATGCTTATCATCAAGGGCGTTAACGTATTCCCCACACAGATTGAAAGTGTTCTCATTTCAATGGATCATATCGGTCCTCACTATCAGCTTGTTGTAAGACGTGAGAATTTTAAGGATACCCTTGAAATCAAGGTTGAGCTTATCAGCGCCGAATTGCTCGAAAGCTACGGTGAGCTTGACAAGCTTAAGAGAAGAATAGAAGACAAGCTCAAGAGCGTTTTAGGTTTGCAGACAAAGGTTACTCTTGTTCAGCCCAAGTCACTTGAACGCTTCCAGGGCAAGGCAAAGAGAATTCTCGATTTAAGAAACGAACAGTAAAGAAAGGATGTTACCCTTGAAACAGCTTTTAATCGGCAACGCCGCAGTTGCCAGAGGTTTGTATGAAGCAGGATGTGCTGTTTTTTCAAGCTATCCCGGTACTCCCAGCACTGAGATTACCGAATTTGCTTCAAAATACGATGAAATTTATTGCGAATGGGCTCCCAACGAAAAGGTTGCTATGGAGGTTGCTTTCGGTGCATCCTTGGGCGGCAAAAGAAGTGCCTGCGCAATGAAGCATGTTGGTCTCAACGTAGCTGCTGACCCGCTTTTCACTCTTTCTTACACGGGTGTAACAGGCGGTATGGTTATCTGTGTTGCAGATGACCCCGGTATGCACTCTTCACAGAATGAGCAGGATTCACGCCACTATGCGATTGCCGCAAAGGTTCCTATGGTTGAGCCTGCCGATTCTCAGGAGGCTTATGATTTTGCTAAGAAGGCATACGACCTTTCAGAAAAATTTGACACTCCCGTTTTCCTTCGTATCTGCACAAGAATTGCTCACTCACAGAGCATTGTTGAAACAGACGAAAGAGTTGAAAGAGAAGCAATTCCTTACGAAAAAAATCCCGCTAAATACATAATGATGCCCGGCAATGCCAAAAAGCGTCATCCCGTTGTTGAGCAGAGAACACTCGACCTCACAGAGTTTGCAGAGAACTGTGACTTCAACAAGGTTGAAATGGGCGGCACAGATGTGGGTATCATCACATCAGGCACCTGCTATCAGTATGTTAAAGAGGTTTTCGGCGACAGCGTAAGTGTTTATAAGCTCGGCCTTATCAATCCCATGCCCGTGAAATCACTTAAAGAGTTTGCTTCAAAGGTGAAGAAGGTTGTTGTGGTTGAAGAGCTTGACGGAATTATTGAAGCTCACTGCAAAAACATCGGCATCGAGGTTGAAGGTAAGGACAAATTCACAAACATCGGTGAATTTTCTCAGAAAACCGTTGCCGACGTTTTCGGCAAGGCCGCAAACGAAATAACCTCAATTGAAACAGCAATTCCCGGCAGACCTCCTATGATGTGTGCAGGCTGCCCCCACAGAGGAATGTACTATGTTCTTGCCAAAAACAAGGTTACTGTTCTCGGTGACATCGGCTGCTATACTCTCGGTGCAGTTCCTCCCCTGAGCGCAATGGATTCAACCCTTTGTATGGGTGCTTCCGTTTCAGGCGTTCACGGCTTCAACAAAGCCGGCCTTGAAGCCACAGAGGGCAAAACTGTTGCCGTTATCGGTGACTCAACCTTCATGCACTCAGGTGTAACAGGTCTTATTAACATCGCATACAACGGCTCAAATTCAACAGTTATTATTCTTGATAACTCAATCACAGGTATGACAGGCCATCAGCAGAACCCCACAACGGGCTACAACATTAAGGGCGACCCCGCAGGCAAAATCAACCTTGAAGCTCTTTGTCACTCTGTTGGTATCAACCGTGTGACGGTTGTTGACCCCTACAATCTTGAGGAGTGCGACCGCGTGCTCAAGCAAGAGCTTGCCGCAAAAGAGCCTTCTGTTATCATTTCACGCCGTCCTTGTGTTCTTCTTAAATACGTTAAACCCAAAACTCCTCTCAGAGTTAATCCCGACAAGTGCAGAAGCTGCAAAAAATGTATGAAATTCGGCTGTCCCGCAATCAGCATCAAAAACGGCAAAGCCCACGTTGATGCAACCCTTTGCGTAGGATGTGAGGTTTGCGAACAGCTTTGTCCCTTTGATGCTTTTGAAAGTGAGGTGCAGGCATAATGGCAGTTACAAATATTATGATAGTCGGTGTCGGCGGTCAGGGCTCTTTGCTTGCAAGCAAGCTTTTGGGCAGACTTCTCGTTGACGAGGGCTATGACGTTAAGGTTTCCGAGGTTCACGGTATGAGTCAGCGCGGCGGCTCGGTTGTTACTTATGTTCGCTTCGGTGACAAGGTTTATTCCCCCATCATTGATGAGGGTGAGGCAGACTTTATCGTATCTTTTGAAAAAATCGAAGCCGCAAGATGGATAAATTGCTTGAGAAAAGACGGCAAAATCATTGTTAACACTCAGCAGATTGACCCCATGCCCGTTATCATCGGCGCCGCTGAATATCCACAGGATGTTCTTGATGAAATTAAGTCAGCAGGTGTTGATGTGGATGGTATTGATGCTCTTTCACTTGCTCAGCAGGCAGGCTCAGCCAAGGCAGTTAATATTGTTCTCATGGGCAGACTTGCAAAAAGCTTCGATATCCCTTATGAAAACTGGATTAAGGCTATTGAAAATTCAGTTGCACCCAAATTTGTTGAAATGAATAAAAAAGCTTTCGAGCTTGGTTATAATTATTGATTTTTAAAAATCGAAAGGACAGTGACCCCTAAATGTCAAAGTACTATCAGGAAGCTATTGAAACCGCTTCCCGGGAACAAATCAAACAGTGGCAGGATGAAAGACTTGTTGCAACCGTTAAGCGCGTGTATGAAAATGTTGAATACTACCGAAAAAAAATGGATGAAGCAGGCGTAACTCCTGACGACATCAAGTCAGCGGATGATCTTCATAAGCTTCCGTTTTTAACAAAGGCAGACCTTCGTGATGCTTATCCCTACGGACTTATGGCTGCACCTCTTGAGGATTGCGTAAGAATTCAGTCCACAAGCGGAACAACAGGTAAGCGTGTTGTGGCTTTCTATACTCAGCACGATGTTGATTTGTGGGAGGATTGCTGTGCAAGAGCTATTATGGCTGTTGGCGGCACTAAGGAGGACGTTTGTCAGGTTTGCTACGGTTACGGTCTTTTCACAGGCGGTCCCGGTCTCAACGGCGGCTCACACAAGGTAGGTTGTCTTACTCTTCCGATGTCTTCGGGCAACACCGAGCGTCAGCTTCAGTTTATGACAGACCTTGGTGCAACAATCCTTTGCTGCACACCGTCCTATGCCGCATACCTCACCGAGAGCATTTATGAAAAAGGTCTCCGCGACCAGATTAAGCTTAAGGCAGGTATCTTCGGTGCAGAGGCTTGGACTGAAGAAATGCGTCACGACATTGAAGAAAAGCTTGGCATTAAGGCATATGATATTTACGGCCTTACCGAAATTTCAGGCCCCGGCGTTTCATTTGAATGTGAAGCACAGACAGGTATGCACATCAACGAGGACCACTTCATTGCTGAAATCATTGACCCCGAAACAGGTGAGGTTCTTCCTGAAGGCTCAAAGGGCGAGCTTGTTTTCACAAGCATTACCAAAGAAGCTTTCCCTCTCATTCGTTACCGCACCCGTGACATCTGCGTTCTTTCAAGAGAAAAATGTCCCTGCGGCAGAACTCACGTTAAAATGAGCAAGCCTATGGGCAGAAGTGATGATATGCTCATCATCAGAGGTGTTAACGTGTTCCCGTCACAGATTGAGATGGTACTTCTCAACAAGGGTCTTACATCAAACTATCAGATTGTTGTTGACAGAGCAAACAACTCCGACTCAATTGAAGTTCTTGTTGAAATGACACCTGAGCTTTTCTCAGATACAGTTAATGAGCTTAATGTTAAAGAAAAAGAGATTACTGAAGCTCTTAAATCAGTGCTCGGTATTTATGCTAAAGTTCGCATTGTTGAGCCCAAATCTATCGTAAGAAGTGAAGGCAAGGCAGTTCGAGTTATAGACAAGAGAAATCTTTACAAACAATAAGGAGGATTTAATTATGGCTATCAATCAGTTATCAGTTTTCGTTGAAAACAAAAAAGGCACAATCCTTACAATCACAAGAGCAATTGCAAATGCAGGTGTTGACATCCGCGCATTGAGCGTTGCCGACACACAGGATTTCGGAATTCTCCGTCTTATTGTAAGTGACACAGAAAAGGCAAAGGCCGCTTTGCACGAAGAAAACTGCGTTGTTTCTCTCACTCAGGTTATTGCTGTTTCTGTTTCAGACGTTCCCGGCGGACTTCATCAGGTGCTTGAATATCTTGCTGAGGCAGACATCAACGTTGAGTATGTTTATGCCTTCATTACGGTATCGGGCAAGCACGCTTACGTTGTTCTCAGAGTTGAAGATAACGACAAGGCATCAGAGCTTCTTGCATCAAAGGGTATTGAGCTTGTTACAGAAGCAGACATTCAGGCTCTTTAATCAGATTAGATATGATTTTTACGGCAGACTGCACAAATTGTGCAGTCTGTTTTTATATACCACAACCTATTGACTTTAAAGACGGATGTAATATAATTGAGTTACAGACAAAAGTCTGAAAGGGAGGATTTATAATGAAAAAAAGAATGTTAAAAATCATCGCAACCGTGCTGAGCCTTGTGCTTGTGTTTTCCTGTGTGTCCACAGGTGCAATTGCTTTGAACAAAGATGGTGTTACGGTTGACGAACTTAAAGGTTATGCGGCGATTGATGTTATAGTTAATAATTCGCAAACAGCAGCAGTGGTCGCCTTACAAAACCAAGAAGACTCTACGGTTTCATTTGCTATAACTACAAACGGAACTGATTACACTTTTATTGATTTGATTCAATTTTTAGACAGTCATCACGATGTGCTTGAAATTGCAGGCTATACCGCGATGAATGATGATTTTGTATTTTTACTCAAGTCATATTTAGTTGAGGAGATTTGGTCGCCTGAGGATAATCAATATTATTATAATTATGAAATTATGGCAACCACTGTTGTGAGTACTAAGGACGGTGTAAATTTAATATCTAAAATTGAAAATTTCGATAATTGGCCAATGGCTGATGGTTACGATTCAGAATTGTATGCGTATTTTGGTTTGTTTGATGTTGTCGGTAACAGGTTGGTATATGCTAATATGACTTTCACTGATTTAAGTGGAGAAAGTGAATTTTATGCACGCGACATTTATTTCTTTACATCTGATTTGGAAAACTGGAATTACAATAATGGTTATAAAGATATTAAATATGACCATAATGAGAACTATTATTGTACATCGTACAAAAATGCAAACGGTGTTCTCGTTGAAGAGAAATGGAGAATACCGGCTGAGGACAAATATGAAAGAACTTTTATACTTGAGAAAGTAAGATGCAATTCAAAAGAGATGTACAATATAAACAAAGAACAAGGAACACCGAGTGTTCTTCCTATGTACGGAAGTTTGAAAAACGTTCCTGATACAGTGTTTATGTTTGAGAGCATATTGCCTGAGGCTTATTATCAGGGTAAGGATGACGGAAGTATGCAGATAGTCAAATTTGACTTAAATACTCAGAAACGAGAAGTTTTGTGGAAAAGTGACAGTGATTTCAGGTGGTTTATAGTTAATCTTGAAAATACTATATATTTTCTGGAATATGATGAAAATGATTATGCAAAGATTTACCGTTTTAATAAAGATATGGAGCTTGAAGATACAGGACTTGGCAAGGTGAAAGTAAATTATGCAAAAGACCTTCAGAACAAAGCCTTTATTTTTGCGGAATCTGCAATTTATGTTTTTGACGGAGAATCATATCAGGAATACAAAACCTCAGGTATAATTGAAGACACGACATATTCTGTTGCCTTCATTTTGGACGGAGATTTGTTTGTGCTGAATACTCCCGAAAAAGGGGTTGCCAAGGTTTTTACATCGTTAGAGAAAAATACCAAACTTGGTGATATTGATGGTGACGGTAAAGTAATTTCTTCTGATGCTCTTTTTGTTTTGCAGTATTCGACTGGCTTAAAGGTGTTTAGTGATGAGCAGAAAACGATTGCGGATGTTAATAGTGACGGGGAGATAAATTCATCAGATGCGCTGAATATTCTTCAATATGCTACAGGGCTTATAACCTCTTTTAAATAACAAATAAGTAATTTTTGCATATAATAAAAAACACTTGACTTTTTTAAAAATGAGGAGTAATATTATCTAAACCGTTGAAGAAGAGTAGTAGCTTTGATAACGATGGTCAGAGAGCCGCAGGCGGTGTGATTGCGGTGCATCAGTTCAGGGTGAATGGACTTCCGAGGGCGAGCTGAATTCAGTAGGTAAGACGGAGCGGCACTCCGTTAACAACGGCGGCGTATGATGGTACGTAAAGTGGATGCACGGCATCAAGCAAGGTGGTACCGCGGATAAAGTGTTTTATTCGTCCTTGGCAGATTTCTGTCAAGGGCGATTTTATTTTTTTTTTGGAGGAATTATTATGGAATTCAACAACGTAAACTTTGATACTTATTTAAAAAACTATCCCGATAAGGACGGCTTCTTCGGCAAGTACGGCGGAGCATATGTCAGCGACGATTTGAAAAAAGCAATGGCTGAAATTACCGAGGCATATTTCACAATCTGCAAATCAAGCAAATTCATCAGCGAGCTTCGCAGAATCCGCAAGGAGTTTCAGGGCAGACCCACTCCCATTTCTTACCTTGAACGCCTTTCTGCGTCTTTGGGTAACGTTCAGATTTATGCCAAGCGTGAGGATTTGAACCATTCGGGTGCACACAAGCTCAATCACTGTATGGGTGAAGCTCTTCTTGCAAAATATATGGGCAAGAAAAAGGTCATTGCCGAAACAGGCGCAGGTCAGCACGGTGTTGCCCTTGCAACTGCCGCAGCATATTTCGGCCTTGAGTGTGATATTTATATGGGCTCTGTTGACATCAAAAAGCAGGCTCCCAATGTTGCAAGAATGAAGATTTTAGGCGCAAACGTTATTGAGGTAACTCACGGCTTGCAGACTCTCAAGGAGGCTGTTGATGCCGCGTTTGACGCTTATTGCAAGGAGTATAAAACTGCAATTTACTGTATCGGCTCAGTTCTCGGACCTCATCCCTTCCCTATGATGGTGCGTGACTTCCAGAGTGTTGTCGGTATTGAGGCAAGAGAGCAGTTCGTCGGTATGACAGGTGAACTTCCCGATGCTATCGTTGCCTGTGTTGGCGGCGGTTCAAATGCAATGGGTCTTTTCTCAGGCTTCCTCAACGACCCTGTTGAAATCTACGGCGTTGAGCCTCTCGGCAGAGGAACAACCCTCGGTGACCACGCCGCAAGTCTCAAATACGGCGAAGAGGGCATCATGCACGGCTTCAACTCAATTATGCTCAAGGATGAAAACGGTGAGCCCGCACCTGTTTATTCAGTTGCAAGCGGACTTGACTATCCCTCTTCAGGCCCTGAACACGCTTTTCTCCATGACCTTGGCAGAGTTAAGTATGATGTTATCGGTGACGAAGAAACTATTGACGCATTCTTTACTCTTTCACGTCTTGAGGGTATTATCCCTGCTATTGAAAGCTCACACGCCGTTGCATACGGTATGAAGCTTGCTCGTGAAATGGGCAAGGGCTCAATCCTCATCAACCTCTCAGGCAGAGGCGATAAGGATATGGACTATGTAATTGAGCACTACGGTATCAGATAAACTTAAATAATTTTACGGCTTGCGCAGAGTTTCATCCGTGCAAGCTGTATTTATAGGTGATTATATGAAAATAGTAACTATCGGTGAATTGCTTGTAGATTTAACGCAGACAGGGGAGTGCGACGGGATTGTGCAGTATGCCGCAAACCCCGGAGGCGCACCTGCCAACGTTGCCGTTGCCGCTTCTCTTTTGGGCTGTGAAACAGCTTTTATCGGCAAGGTGGGGAACGACTCCTTCGGTCACATGCTCATTGATACTCTCAAAAGCAAAAACGTTGACGTCAGCGGTGTTGTGAAATCTGATGAATTTAAAACAACCCTTGCTGTTGTCAGCCTTGACGGCAAAGGAGAGCGCAGCTTTTCTTTTTACAGAAAAAACTGTGCCGACGTTAATCTGCGAAAAGACGAGATTGATTTTAATTTGATAAAATCTGCAGATATTCTTCACTTCGGCTCGGTTTCTTTGACTGATGAGCCGTGTTTTTCTGCGGTTGAAAGTGCAGTCAGGTTCGCAAAAGAGAACGGGGCGATTATATCCTATGACCCGAATTACAGACCGCTTCTGTGGAAAAATAAAAGCGAAGCAGTGGCTAAAATGCACTATTTATTGAAATTTGTCGATATAATAAAGGTGTCGGAAGAAGAGCTTGAAATTGTCACCGGCCAATCCGATCCGCACCGTGCAACTGACCTTTTGCTGTATTCGGGAGTTAAAGTTGTGATTGTCACTTTGGGTGACAGAGGTGCGTTTTTCAAAACCGCAAAGGTCAGCGGCTGGTGTGAGGCTATTCGGGTTGATGCTGTTGACACCAACGGTGCAGGTGACACTTATATGGGTGCTTTTTTGTCAAAGGTGGATTCAATAGAAAAATTTGTCAACGATACCGATAATTGCCTTGAGGACACAAACATATTTGCCTGCATTGCCGCAGGACTTTCTGTTACCAAAAGCGGAGCAATTCCATCAATGCCCACAAAATCAGAGGTCGAGGATTACATAAAAAATCACACTTACACCATAACTTAACGCGGTATAAAAGACGCTTTGAAGACCATAATTCAAATAGAAGCTTTCAGGTTTATAAAAAATATAAAAAAATTGTTAAAAAACACTTTATTTTTTCAATAAATGGTGATATAATCTTTTAGAACTAACAATATGTAGTAGTGTACCAAAAGCTTTTTGTTTTATAAATAAATTTAGGGAGTGGCCCGGTTATGGATAAAATCTTCATAAACGGTGGTAATCCCCTCAAGGGTGAGGTTACCATCAGCGGCGCAAAAAATGCAATAGTTGGAATTCTCCCTGCAACCATACTCGCTCAGGATGTGTGCGTTATTGAAAATGTACCGAACATCAGTGACGTTTCAATGATGCTTCGCATTCTCCACCAGTTGGGAGCACGGGTAAGACATATAGATGAAACAACAGTTGAAATAGATTCAAGCACAATCAATTCTTACGTGGTTACTCACGATATGACAAAGCACCTCAGAGCCTCTTATTATCTCATCGGTGCTTTGCTTGCACGTTTCGGGCGCGCCAAGGTTGCTATGCCCGGCGGATGCAATTTCGGAGTAAGACCGATTGACCAGCATATAAAGGGCTTTGAAATTCTCGGTGCAACCGTTGACCTCAAAGAAAATGCTATGATCGACGCTGATTCCAACGGCCTTTCAGGCGGCTTGATTTACCTTGACGTGGTTTCGGTAGGCGCGACGATGAATCTTATGCTTGCGGCTGTCAGAGCCAAAGGCCTCACCATCATTGAAAACGCCGCCAAAGAGCCTCATATAGTTGACCTTGCAAACTTCCTCAACTCTATGGGTGCAGACGTCAGAGGTGCAGGTACGGACGTTATCAAAATCAGAGGCGTTGATAAGCTTCACGGCTGCACTTATTCAACAATCCCCGACCAGATTGAGGCAGGCACTTTTATGGTTGCCGCAGCAGCCACAAAGGGCGAGGTTCTTGTTAAGAATGTTATTCCCAAGCATCTTGAATCAATCACCACCAAGCTTATTCAGTGCGGTGTTGAAATTGAAGAATATGACGATTCTCTCCTTGTAAGAGGAGTTTCCAGACCCAAGAAGTGCAATGTCAAAACATTGCCTCATCCCGGTTTCCCCACCGATATGCAGCCTCAGTTCACCACGCTCCTGGCTGTTGCCGAGGGCACAAGCATTGTTTCTGAGGGCGTGTGGGACAACCGTTTTCAGTATGTTGAACAGCTTGCAAGAATGGGTGCAAACATCACCGTCAACGGCAAGGCAGCCACTGTTGAAGGCGTTGAAACTCTCAACGGCTCTCCCGTTAAGGCAGACGACCTTCGTGCAGGCGCCGCAATGCTTATTGCAGGCCTTATTGCCAAGGGAACAACCGAGATTGAAAACATCGTTTATATCGACCGTGGATACGACAACGTTGTGGGCAAGCTCCAGTCATTGGGTGCGGATATCCGCCGTGTGACTGATGACGACACACCCAAGGTTGTTGAGTCGGCAGGCTAATTTCAGAAAGGACTGTGTAATGAAATGGCAAGATTCAGCTCGCTTTTTTCGTCAAGCAGCGGTAATTGCACTTTTATCGGCACAGGTGAAAAAGGAATATTGATTGATGTGGGCGTCAGCGGTAAGCAGGCGCTCGCCGCTTTGGATTGCATTGGTGTCAGCATTGAGGACATCAGTGCAATTTTTGTTACTCACGAGCATACCGACCATATCAAGGGTGTGCGCGCCCTTGCTTCAAAATACGGTATTGATGTTTACGCTTCTGCAGGTACTCTTCAAAAAATGGAGGAATGCGGCAAGCTGTGCAACAAGTTCAATTCATTTGTCATTCCCGATGAGGGTGTTGAGGTTGGCGGTATGGTCGTTAAGGGTTTTGCCACTTCCCATGACTGCTCTCAGAGCCTTGGCTACACCGTAGAAACTCCCGACGAAAGAAAGCTTTCCGTGCTCACCGATACAGGCTTTGTCAGTGAAGAAATGTATTCTGCTGTTGAGGGCAGTGATTTGATTCTTGCGGAGTCCAACCACGACATCGGAATGCTCAGAAACGGACCCTATACATATGCCCTTAAAAGAAGAATACTCTCAGATAAGGGTCATCTTTCCAACCTTGCGTGTGCCGATTTGGTAACAAGGCTTGTTGAAAACGGCACAACCCGACTTGTGCTCGGACACCTGAGCAAAGAAAATAACATTCCTCAGCTTGCTTTTCAGACCTCCTTTGCCGCGCTGGAAACAATGGGCGCAAAAGAGGGCAGTGACTATATGATGTATGTAGCAGGCTCAGATTGCAGAGAGGTGATTCTCTGATGGTCAGCGTAACAATAATTTGTGAGGGCAAGCTCAAAGAAAAATATCTTCGCGATGCCTGTGATGAATATTCAAAGCGTCTGGGTGCATTCTGCAAGCTCAATATCGTTGAGCTTACACCGAAACGCCTTTCCGATAACCCCACTCAGGGTGAAATTGATAATGCCCTTGTTTCTGAGGGTAAGGAGATTTTGTCAAAAATTCCGCAGAATTCCTACGTTTATGCAATGTGCATTGAGGGCAGGCAAATGCCGTCGGAAAAGCTTGCAAAGGCTATGGACAACTGTGCGGTAACAGGCAAAAGCAACATTGTTTTTATCATCGGCGGCTCGTTCGGCCTGAGTGACGAAGTGAAAAAGGCGGCTGATTACAAGCTTTCAATGTCGGAAATGACCTTTCCTCATCAGCTTGCAAGGGTGATGCTCCTTGAACAGATTTACAGAGCGTTTCAGATAAGCTCAGGCGGAAAGTATCATAAATAAAAGGAGAAAAATATGAACATTGATATTGACGTAGAAAAATTGAAATATTTACTCAATGATATGGATGTTTACATTGGTGAACTTATTGATAATGTTTTAAATGATTCTGAAACGGACCCACATTATTCAGCGGTTTTTACATCTAATAAAATTAAATGTTATATTCAGATTATGAATGAATTAGGTGAAAAATTGCCATACAGCAATGCAGAAGAGTTTTTTGATTTTAATGTTTATACCAAAGAGGAATACCGCTTGTTTGAAGAAAGCAGAAGAAAAGAATCTGAATATTACAGGAATATTCAGTATTAGAAGTAGCCAAGAATACTTAATATGGTAGAAAGCTGTTGCGTTAATCGCGACAGTTTTTATTTTTTATTGCAAACCCCTTAAAAAGGTGGTATAATCAAAATAGCGAGGTGTGCTCTATGAAAAAAGCTTTATCTTTATTCCTCAGCTTAATAACGGTGTTTCTGATATTCACAGCAAGCGTTCCGGTTGCCTTTGCGGCAGAATATTCGGGGGCGTGCGGCAGCAATGTCTTCTGGACGCTTGATACCTATTCGGGCGAGCTGGTTATCAGCGGAAGCGGCAATATGAACTCATATTCAGCCGACAGTATGCCCTCGTGGTCAACCTATCAGAATTACATAAAATCCGTAACCGTTTCTGACGGAGTAACCTCCGTTGGTGACTATGCTTTTTATAACATCACGGGCTATAAATACCAGAAGCTCACAACGGTCAACCTTTCCGAGGGTGTTGAAGTCATAGGTGATTACGCCTTCAGAGGCTGTAAGGCGCTGACTACTGTTATCGGTACGGGTGTTGAGCAGATAGGCGAATATGCTTTCAGAAGCTGTGAAAAACTTTCTGCGCTCAATCTTGTTTCTGTTGTTTCCGTGGGCAGCGGTGCTTTCAGCTATTGTTCGGGAATTACCTATCTACCCATTCCTGCAAGCGTGACCACAATCGGACCTTCTGCATTCAAGGGCTGCTCAGGTATTACAAGTCTTGTCCTTCCGCCTACAGTTACTTCTCTTGGCAATCAGGCCTTTGCAGAGTGCACAGGGCTGACTTACGTTGAATTTTCTGCTTCTGAGATAACCTCTGCGGTTTACGGTGCGTTTGAGGGCTCAGGTGACGACGGCGGAATGAATGTGGTTTTCGGAAGTAATGTGACTGTTGTTCCCGAAAGTCTTTTTGAAAATTGCACAAACCTTAATCAGGTTACTATAGGCTCAGGCGTAAAAACCATCGGCAACAAGGCCTTTTATGCAAGCGGTGTAACTGCCGTTTCAATTCCGCAGAGCACAGCTTCAATCAGCGCCTATGCTTTTGCAATGTGCAATGCGCTTGAGGGCTTTACCGTGGATTCTTCCAATTCCTATTTTTCTCAAGGCAGTAACGGCGAGCTTATGAACAAAGGCAAAACCATACTCTACCGTTATCCGTCGGGAATCGGCGAAACCTCTTACACAGTTCCGACTACGGTCAGAACAATTAACTCAGGTGCATTTTACGGTGATATTACTCTCACTCAGGTGGATTGTGTCAACGCTACCTCGGTAAACGCCTATGCTTTTGCAATGTGCAACGCACTTGAAGGTGTTTCAATTCCCGTTGCGTCATCTGTTAAGGCTTATGCCTTTGCAGATTGTAACAGCCTTTCTTCAGTTTCTGCTCCAAAGGCAACTTCTGTGGCGGAATATTCTTTCTTCGGTTGTGACAGTATCTCATCTCTTTCGGGTTTCACTGCTCTTACCACAATCGGCAAATACGCATTTTCAGACTGTCAGGGAATAAAAACACTTACCCTTCCGTCAACTGTGACTTCTGTTGGTGAATATGCTTTTTATAACTGCGATAATGTGACATCGGTAACTTTTCCGTCAAGTGTTAAAACAATAAGCAAGGGAGCGTTTTCAGACTGTGATGATCTCACTGGTGTTACCCTTTCAGGCGGAATTACCACAATAGGTGACTACGCTTTTCTCAATTGCCCTGCATTGCTCAGCGTAAGAATACCGTCTTCCGTTACGTCAATCGGAGACTATGCCTTCGGATATAAGCACTCAGGTTCAAGCTATGCCGCAATCTCCGGCTTCAAGATTTATTGCTACAGCGGTTCGGCAGGGTACACATATGCTTATAACAACAGAAGCAAGCTGTCATATGAAATTGTAACCGACAGCGCAGAGGGTGAAATCGTTTCTCCCGAAGCTCCCGATACCCCTGTTGAAGCTCCTGCAACCGGGCTTGATTTTATCGGCTTTGTTGTTTCCTTTATACAGAAAATTTTAGTTTTTATCAGCAATATTTTTACAGTCAATTCTCCTTTGGGGAATTGACTTTATATATGTAATATGATAAAATGTCAAGAGTACAGTGAAAGGAGAAACCGCATTGAAATATTTACTTAAAAATGCGAATGTTTACCTCAAGGGTGAGTTTAAGAAGGTATCCGTTTTAGTTGAAAACGGTGTTATTGCCGACATTTTATCTTCTGATGCAGACCTTGACGGAGTAACTGTTTTTAATTTTACAAATTCATTTATATTTCCCGGTCTCATAGATGTTCACGTTCATCTCAGAGAGCCGGGTTTTTCTATTAAAGAAACCGTTCTTTCAGGCACAAGGGCGGCGGCAAGGGGCGGCTACACCACTGTCTGCTCAATGCCCAACCTCAACCCCGTGCCCGATAGCTACAGCAATCTCAAGCTCCAGCTTGACGCCATCAAAAAAGATGCAGTTATCAACGTTGTGCCCTACGGCTCAATCACCGTCGGTCAGCAGGGTAAGGAGCTTTCCGATATGGAGAGTATGAGCGATTACGTCGTGTCTTTTTCCGATGACGGCAGGGGAGTGCAGAACGTTGGTATGATGGCCTCCGCTATGGAAAAGGCAAAAGCCTTGGGTAAGATTATCACCGCACATTGTGAAGACAACAGCCTTCTTTTCGGCGGATACATTCACGACGGTGAATATTGCAAGGCTCACGGTCACAAAGGCATCTGCTCCGAGAGTGAGTGGGGTCCCGTTCAAAGAGACCTGGAGCTTTCAATGGTCAACGGCTGTCCTTATCACGTTTGCCATATATCAGCCAAAGAAACTGTTGAGGTTATCCGCAACGCCAAGAAAAACGGTGTTGACGTCACCTGCGAAACAGGTCCTCACTATCTTGTGCTTTGTGATGAGGATTTGCAGGAGGACGGCAGATTTAAAATGAATCCGCCCCTTCGCGCAAGGGACGATAAAGAAGCTCTCATCAAGGGTCTTCTCGACGGCACAATTGATATGATTGCTACCGACCACGCGCCCCACACAGCAGAAGAAAAAAGCAAGGGTCTTGCAGGCAGTCTGATGGGTGTTGTCGGTCTTGAAACTGCGGTGAGCGTGCTTTACACTCACCTTGTTAAAAAGGGAGTGATCACTCTCGAAAAGCTTATTGAGCTTATGCACGATAACCCTGCTAAACGCTTTGGTCTGGGTTCAGATATTGAAATCGGCGCAAGTGCTGATTTGACCGTCTTCAATTTTGACGATGAATATGAAATTAACCCCGATGACTTTTTGTCAAAGGGCAGAAGTACTCCTTTTAAAGGAATGAAAGTTTACGGTAAATGCCTTATGACAATGTGCGGCGGCAATATCGTATGGCAGGAGGAAGAAAATGACTAAACAGGGAATTTTTGAAATCAAAGAAAATATAAAAATAGCCAAAGATGTTTTTAAAATGATTCTGGCAGGTGACACCTCAGCCCTCACCGCACCGGGTCAGTTTATCAACATTAAGCTTGACGGCTTCTTTCTTCGCAGACCTATTTCTGTGTGTGATTACAATGATGAAGAAATCGTAATCATCTACAAAGTGGTGGGCAAGGGCACCGAGGCTATGTCAGCAATGGCAGCAGGCGATAAGCTTGATATTCTCACCGGTCTCGGCAACGGCTTTGACACCTCTCTCGGCGGCGACAGACCCGTTGTTATCGGCGGCGGTGTCGGTGTGCCTCCTATGTTCAACCTTGCAAAGAAGCTTAAAGCAGAGGGCAAAAACCCCGTTGCAATCCTCGGCTTCAACAAGGCAGAAGAGGTTTTTTATAAAGACGAATTTGAAGCCCTCGGCGTTGAAACCTATGTTGCAACCGTTGACGGAAGTGTTGGTGTGAAGGGCTTTGTTACCGATGCTCTTAAAGAAATTGGTGGATATTCATATTTCTATACCTGCGGTCCCGAGCCTATGCTCAAGGCTCTTTACAACGCTACCGAAACCTCGGGTCAGCTCAGCTTTGAGGAGCGTATGGGTTGCGGCTTCGGTGCCTGTATGGGATGCAGCTGCAAAACAAAATACGGCAACAAGCGAATTTGTAAGGACGGCCCTGTTCTTGTTAAGGAGGAGATAATATGGTAAACACAAAAATCAACCTTTGCGGAATTGAAATTGACAACCCCGTTATCCCCGCCAGCGGAACCTTCGGCTTCGGTTATGAGTTTGCAGAGCTTTATGATATTAACGAGCTTGGCACGTTTTCATTTAAGGGAACCACCAAAGAGCCTCGTTTCGGCAACCCCACACCCAGAATTGCAGAATGTCCTGCAGGTATGATTAACTCTGTAGGACTTCAGAATCCCGGCGTTGACAAGGTTATCAGCGACGAGCTTCCCAAGCTTA
>JAGBHX010000135.1 GCA_017935265.1 Clostridia bacterium
ACATATGTATATGGTCTGAGCAAGCTTCTGCTTCTATTATCTCTACACCTTTTTGTACACACAGTTTTCTTAATATCTCACCTATATCTTTTCTTATGCTTCCGTATATTTCTTTTCTTCTGAATTTCGGAGCAAAAACTATATGATATTGGCATCTGTATTTTGAATGGGCAGAACTTTTTATTTCGTTGGGTTTATTTTTATTTATATTCATGTAAAAAACCTCCTTGTATTTTGTAATGCGTCGCTAAACGCCTTCATTATACTTGGAGGCTTTTTCTTCTGTCTATATCTTCGGCTCGCTTTAAGCTCGCCTTTTTTGTTGTCGCTCCGCGCGTTTTTCACCCCCAGTAGAACTGGGGGTTATTTCCACGTATAAATACGCCAAATTTTCACGGGTCGATGAAATTCATCGACCCGTGTTTTTGTTGTTATCACATACTATCGAGAACTGTGACAACGGCTCCCTTGTGTAAAGGGAGGCTCGTAGATATCACATACTCTCAGGAACTGTGATTCTCAGCATTTCAAGAACATTTTTAACTGTATCTCTTACGCAGGCGCAAAGATAAATTCTTGCCTGCATAAGGCTTTTATCGTCGCACTGAACTCTGCAGGAATTGTAGAACTTGTGGAAAAGTGTTGCAAGCTCAACAACGTATCTTGTAATTCTTGCAGGGTCATAGTTTTTGGCGGCTGTTACAATTTCACTTGTGAGTGAAGCAAGGTGGCGGATAAGCTCTTTTTCTTCCTCTGCAACAAGAAGCTTCAGCTCTTCAACCGAGCAATCTCTGATTTCAACGCCCTCTGAGGCAAGCTTTTTGAAAATGCTACAGATTCTCGCGTGAGCATACTGGCAATAATAAACAGGGTTCTTTGAGCTCTGCTCAACTGCCAGGTCAAGGTCAAATTCCATCTGTGAGCCGGGCTCTCTCATATTGAAGAGGAAACGAACTGCATCAATCGGAATTTCTTCAAGAAGGTCAACCAAGGTGATAGCCTTACCTGTTCTCTTTGACATTCTCACAACCTCACCGTCACGGGTAAGACGTACAAGCTGCATAAGAATAACCTTGAGCTTGTCGCCGCCAACGCCTATTGCGTCAAGTGCGCCCTGCATTCTTGCTACGTGGCCGTGGTGGTCTGCGCCCCAGATGTCAATAGCTGTGTCAAACTTTCTCACTTCAAGCTTGTTTCTGTGGTAAGCAATGTCTGCGGCAAAATATGTGGGAATACCATTAGCTCTGATGAGAACGTCGTCTTTTAATTCAAGCTTGTCGATTTCTTCCTGAGTTTTGCCTGCCTCAAGAAGCTTCTTTGTCTGAATTTCTATGTTCTTATACCACAATGCACCGTCTTTTTCATAGGTGTAGCCGTTCTTTGTAAGAAGGTCGATTGTGTCCTTAACCTCGCCGCCGTTGTGAAGCACACTTTCTTTAAACCAGGTGTCATACTCAATGCGGTATTTTGTAAGGTTATCCTTCATTGCCTGAATATTTTTAGGCAATGCAAACTCAGTGAGTGCGGCTCTTCTTTCTTCCTGTGTGGCGTCAATATATTTGTCACCGTATACGTCAGCAAATTCCTGAGCTCTTACCTTGATGTCTTCACCGTGATAACTGTCCTCAGGAAGCTCAACTGCTTCTTCGCCCTTAAAAATCTGCTGATATCTTATATCAAGTGAAAGAGCAAATTTTTCAATCTGATTGCCTGCATCGTTGATGTAAAATTCCTTTTCCACCTCGTAGCCTGCATAGTCAAGCACAGCGGCAAGGCAGTCACCAAGTGCACCGCCGCGGGCATTGCCCATATGCATGGGGCCCGTAGGGTTGGCAGAAACAAACTCAACGTTTATTCTTTCACCCTTGCCGAAGTCCGAACGGCCGTAGTCCTTACCCTTTTCCTTAACGTCCATAAGAATTGCGGCGTAATAGCTGCCGTCAAGATAAAAGTTTAAAAATCCGGGGCCTGCACATTCACAGCGTGCAAAATATGTACCCTCCAAAGAAATGTTTGCAACAATTGCATCTGCAATTTTGCGGGGAGCACTTCTCAATTCTCTTGCCCAAGCCATAGCCGCATTAGTGGAAAAATCACCATTTGCGCTGTCGGCAGGAATTTCAACGTTAAATGCAGTCTGAGGCACAAGGCTGACCTCGCCCTTTTCGCAGGCTTTTGTAATTGCCGCCATAACACATTCACGAAGCTGTGACTGCACCTTGTTTACAATATAGCTCATTTTATCAACCTCTTTTTATTGTTATCTTCAATTTATTTTCGCTCAGCCTGTTACCTGCGGCAGAAAGAGTGTAGCCAAATTCAAGCGCTCCTCCGTTTTCGGTCACGGCTGATTTCACTTCGTTTGTATATACACCCAAATCCATTATGCCCACGGGGGTGGCATAGGCGCACGGGTGAAGCTTGTTTTTTTCCATAATCATTTCGGTTGTGAGCGCACCCTTTCGGGTCATTGTCACTTTATCACCCTCAACGCTCAGGGTCACAAAGCAACCGTCATAGCCCTCGCCCTCCTCACGGTAGCGCACCTTATAGCCGTCTGAGCCATAAGTAAAATTGCCCTGAACAAGGATTTCGGAGCTTTCTTTGTCACCGTCAATGATATGGGTATCTTCAATTTTAATTATACACTTCATTTTTCCCACTTTTCCGTTGCAAAGCAGATAAGCCTGTCAACAAGCTCCGGATAAGGAACACCTGAAGCGGCAAAAAGCTTTGAATACATACTGATTGATGTGAAGCCGGGGATTGTGTTAGGCTCGTTGAGCATAACTGCGCCGTCGCTGTGGCGCACAAAGAAGTCAACTCTTGCAAGGCCGCTGCAGCCCAAAGCCTTGTAGGCATTGACTGCGGCTTTGCGCACTTCCTCAGCCTTGTCCTCGGGCAAGCGGGCAGGAATGTAGAGATTGCTTGCGGAATTTATGTATTTTGCATCAAAATCATAAAAATCGTTGCAAGCCTCAACCTCACCCACAACAGAAGCAACGGGCTCGTCGTTGCCAAGCACGGCAACCTCAACCTCTGCACCCACAATGCCTTCTTCAAGCACCAGCTTCGAGTCCTCTTTGAATGCTTTGATAATTGCTTCATCAAGGCTCTTTTTATCGGTAGCCTTGCTCACGCCCACAGATGAGCCTGCGTTGGCAGGCTTAACAAAAATGGGGAAGCCGAGATATTCCTCTGCCCTTGCGAGAATTGAAGCTTTTTCTTTTGAATAGTCATATTCCTTAACACCGAGCCATTTTGCCTGAGGAATTCCTGCGGCATCAGCAAGAGTGTTGGTGTAAACCTTATCCATACAGCAGGCTGATGAAATCATATCACAGCCCACAAAGGGAATGCCTGCAAGCTGAAGCATACCCTGAATTGTGCCGTCCTCACCGTTTTTGCCGTGAAGCACGGGGAACACAACATCAATTCTGATTTTTTGAATTTCATCACCAAACACAACAATTCCGTGGTCAGCGCGTGAAAGTGAAATTGTTGCAGGAGTGATGTTTTCTTTGCTTTGGAGCCATTTGTCTTCGGGAAGAGCTTCAACATCTCCTTTATAGAGATACCATTCGCCATCTTTGGTAATTCCCATAAGCACGGGCTCATATTTGTCCTTGGGGATGTTTTCAATAACCGATTTTGCCGAAATCAGCGAAATATCGTGTTCACTTGAAACACCGCCGAAAAGAACAAGAACTTTTTTCATTATTTTCGCCTCTTTCATTATGCTTCAAAAAATTTAAGGAAAGCTTTCTTCGCCATATAAACGTCAAGCTTTGAAACAACCTCAAACGGTGAGTGCATTGAAAGCACGGGAACACCCACGTCAACAACATCAACATTCATATTTGCAATGTATTTGGCAACTGTTCCGCCGCCGCCTTCATCAACCTTGCCAAGCTCGCCCAACTGCCAGTTAACTGAGCCGTTGTCAAAAATTCTTGCAACCTCGCCCACAAACTCTGCGCTTGCATCCGATGTTCCGCCCTTGCCGCCTGAGCCTGTGTATTTTGTAACAACAATGCCCTTGTTAATGAACGAAGCGTTCATGGGATCAAGCACGTGTGCAAAGGTGGGGTCAAATGCGGCATTAACGTCGGCTGAAAGGCACTTTGACTTTGACAGAACATCTCTGCCCATAAGTCCTTCTGCTCTGCCGAGGTCAGCAAGGAAATAGCGCAGATAATCGGACTGAAGACCTGTGTTGCCGTCGGAGCCTGTTTCTTCCTTGTCGGTGAGCACGGTAACTGCCGTATATTCGGGAGCACTGTCAAGCTCAAAAATTGCCTGCATGGCAGGGTAAGCGCAAACACGGTCATCGTGGCCGTAGCCGCCGATCATACTGCGGTCAAAACCTATATCCGAAACGGGCATTGCGGGCACAGCTTCAAGCTCGGCTGTGAGAAAATCTCTTTCAACAATGCCGTATTTTTCGTTGAGAATTTTCATAATATTGAGCTTCACAAGCTCGCTGCCTGAGTCACTCTTGAAGGGAAGTGAGCCAACGAGAATGTTGAGCTCTTCGCCCTTGATGACCTCTCGGGCGTTTCTTTCCATCTGGCTTTTTCCTAAGTGGGGAAGCAAATCTGTAATCACAAACTGCGGGTCACCCTCGTTTTCACCGATGTTGACATTGACGATTGAGCCGTCTCTTTTAACAACAACACCGTGAAGCGAAAGAGGAATTGTTACCCACTGATATTTTTTAACTCCGCCGTAATAGTGAGTTTTGAAAAGTGCAATTTCTTTGTCCTCATAAAGGGGATTGGGTTTAAGGTCGAGGCGCGGTGAGTCAATGTGCGCGGCGGCAATTCTTACACCCTCGCCCACACTTTTTTTGCCCATAACGGCAAGAATAATTGCTTTGCCTCGGTTAACGTAATAAATTTTATCTCCTGTTTTGTATGCCTTTGTATTATCAAACTCTTCAAAGCCCTGCTCTTTTGCGGCGGCAACGGCATAGGCTGTTGCTTCGCGCTCGGTTTTGCAGGTGTTGAGGAACTTTTTGTAGCCCTCACAAAATTCAAATGCAACTGACATTTCAGCGTCGTCAATCACCTTTGCAGTGTGCTCATTTTCCATAAAAAGCTCTTCTTTGAGGAGCTCAGCTTCTGACTTTTCTTTTGACATAATAATGCCTCCCTGTTAAAAAATCTCGTTTTGTATGTCGAAGTCTGCTTTATTGTATATATAAATTATATTTTTTCATTTTCTCATTGCGACAAGATTTTTCTCTGTGCAACATTAAAATATATCCGAAAGGTCGATTTCACCGCCGTTGTTTTCAATCACAACGTCTGCAATACTTTTATAGTATTGCTCATCGGGCTGTGCATTTATTCTCTCAATTGCCTGTTCTTCGGTAATTGAATCACGGCTCATAATTCTTCTGATGCGGACATCTCTGTCTGCCGTAACCACGATTACCTTTGAGCAGTAGTGATACATTTCACTTTTTGAAAGAAGTGCCGCATCAATCACAAACACGGGAAATCTGTCTTTTTCATCAATAATCTGCTGAGAAACCCTTTCGGTAATTGCCGGGTGAGTTATGGCATTGAGTGCCCTTCTTCCCTCTTCGGTGGCAAATGCTTTTTTTGCAAGTGCTTTTCTGTCAAGGCTTCCGTCGGGCAGAAGAATATCCTCACCAAACTCCTTAGCAAGCCGCGGCAAAACGGGTGAGCCCTTTTCCACAACCTGACGGGCAACCAAATCGCAGTCAATTACCTGCCAGCCCCTTTTTAAAAGAAGGTCGGCAACGGTGGTTTTACCTGCACCCGTCTGGCCTGTGAGCCCGTAAACGGGGGGTACTTCAATCACTCTGAATGCCGCCGCACGGATAAGACGGTTATACACCGCAAGCCCCACTCCGTGAGGGTCGGGTCGTCGGACAAAGATCCGCTTTGCGCCTTTTGAGTCAAGCTCTCTGAGAAGAGCAAAAAGATTGTGCGCCTGCTCTTCAGGGCAATTTTCACCGCCGTAGCTTACGGCATTTATTTTGAGGCTTTGTTCTTCACCGTCAAAGCACAGAGCGTAGTCGCCCTCGTCACCCACCGTTTCAACAAAGCAACGGAATGACGGGAAGCTGCCCTTAATAATATATACCTGAGCCTCCGGTGAATAATGCTTATATTTCATTCCCGGTGAAGCGGCAACCTCGCCCTCGGGCAATTCTTCAAGCACCGCCGGGTTGATTTCAATGGGTCCGATAACGCTTTCAATCTGCTCTGGGGTAATTCCGCCGGGGCGCAGAAGCATTGGCACTTCGGTGGCAAGGGTGATAACCGTGGACTCAACACCCACGCTGCTTTCACCGCCGTCAACAATTGCGTGAATTTTGCCGTTCATATCGTCAATGACGTGGCTTGCCTTTGTGGGGCTGGGAAGTCCCGACGAATTAGCGCTGGGCGCCGCAAGAGGTACGCCTGCCGCCTTGATAATAGCTCTCGCTACAGGGTGTGACGGCATACGCACGGCCACGGTTTCAAGGCGCGGACAAACCTCCTTGGGAACAATATCGCTCTTTGGAAGAATGATTGTCAGCGGACCGGGCCAGAAGGCGTCAACCAGAGCCTTTGCCTTATCAGGGAAGGAGGTAACAAGAGGATAAATCTCCTCCACCTCGCTGATATGAACAATCAGCGGATTGTCGTTTGGTCTGCCCTTTGCTTTGAATATGCTGTTGACCGCATCGGGGTCAAGAGCATTGGCGGCAAGGCCGTACACCGTTTCGGTGGGTATGGCCGCAAGACCGCCTTCACGCAGAATTTTGGCAACCGCTTCGATTTCGGCTGATTGAGTTGTGTCGTTTATTTTGTAGAGTTCTGTTTTCATTGTGAATCTGCTTTCAGTTTTTCTGCTGTGTCGGCAGTAATAAGAGCGTCGATAACCTCATCAAGGTCACCGTTGAGAATTGCCTCAAGCTTGTAAAGAGTGAGGCCTATTCTGTGGTCGCTAACTCTGCCCTGAGGGTAGTTGTAGGTGCGGATACGCTCACTGCGGTCACCTGTTCCTACCTGAGCCTTACGCTCACCTGCAATTTCGTTATTCTGCTTTTCGCGCTCGGCTTCAAGAATTCTTGAACGGAGAATTTTCATCGCCTTGTCCTTGTTCTTGTGCTGACTGCGCTCATCCTGACACTCAACGATAGTGCCTGTGGGGATATGTGTAATTCGGATAGCCGACTCGGTTTTGTTAATGTGCTGACCGCCTGCGCCGCTTGAACGGAAGGTGTCAATCTGCAAATCGGCAGGGTTGATTTCAATGTCAACCTCCTGAGCCTCGGGCAACACGGCAACGGTAACGGTTGAGGTGTGAATTCTGCCCTGGCTTTCGGTTTCGGGAACACGCTGAACACGGTGAACACCGCTTTCAAACTTAAAGCGCGAATACGCTCCGTCGCCCTCAATCATAAAGCTGATCTCTTTATATCCGCCAAGCTCCGTGGGGCTTGCAGAAAGAATTTCGGTCTTCCATCCCTTTGGCTCGGCATACATTGAATACATTCTGAAAAGGGAATTTGCAAACAGAGCGGATTCTTCACCGCCTGCGCCGCCGCGGATTTCAACAATAACGTTTTTGTCATCGTTGGGGTCACGGGGAAGAAGAAGGATTTTAAGCTCCTCCTGAGCTCTTTCAATAATCTCGGCATTTTCGGTAAGCTCAAGCTGAGCCATTTCCTTAAACTCCTTGTCAAGGCCGCCCTCGTCAAGCATCATTTTAGCTTCGTTGTAATCGTTCTGAGCTTTTTTCAGCTCGCGGTATTTTTCAACAATCGGGGTCAGGTGCTTCGTTTCCTGCATAAGCTTTTTGTATTTTTCAATGTCCGATACAACGTCGGGGTCAAAAAGCTGAGCGTTTATCTGCTCAAACTTTTCTTCTATTGCGGCCAGCTTATCAAGCATAAAATCTTCCTTTCGTCACAAAATGAGTCACAGCGGGGGTTATTCTTCTCTCATAATTTTTTTGATATTTTTCTCAATCTTGGAGCGCGGCGCCATAACCTCACGGCCACAGCCGACACATCTGACGCGAAAATCCATTCCGACCCTGAGAACATCAAAAACATTCTCTCCGCAGGGGTGATTTTTTTTCATCAACAGCTTATCGCCAACTCTTACATCCACGCAAACGCCCCCATTCTTTATAATCTATTTCATTGTATCACAAAACTATACTTTTGTAAAGAATATAAAAACAACAGAAATGCATATAAATAAAAAGCAAAACAATAAAACAAAGGTGGTAAAACTTATGACAGCTTTCAGACCCGAAGGTCAGCTTATCCGCGAAAAATCAAATGCTCAGGCCATGGCATCCTCCGCCGCACTTCACGAGGCATTTTACCTCGGCACGGTGCTCGAAGGAAGAGCCCTGCTCTGCGACAGAAACCATAATCTCAAGGTGGATTTGGGCTGTATGTACGGCATCATTCCCTATTCTGAGGGTGCCGTGGGTATTGACACAGGCTCGGTGCGGGATATTGCCCTTATTTCAAGGGTAAACAAGCCCGTTGTTTTCAGAATTACAGGCTTTGACCGCGACGAAAACGGCGACGAATACGCTCTGCTTTCGCGCAAAAGCGTTCAGCAGGACTGCATCGACAGCTTTGTGTCCCAGCTTAAACCGGGCGACGTCATCAAGGCCCGCGTGGCTCATATGGAAAACTTCGGCGTTTTTCTTGACATTGGCGCAGGGATCAACGGACTTCTTCCTATCGACAGTATTTCCGTTTCGCGTATTCCTCATCCGTCTGTGCGCTTCACAACAGGGCAGATGATTAAGGTCATTGTCAAATCCGTTGACGATATGGGAAGGCTCACCTTCAGCCACAAGGAGCTGCTGGGCACCTGGGAGCAGAATGCAAAAGAATTTTCTCCGGGTGAAACCGTGCCCGGTATTGTGCGCTCAATTGAAAGTTACGGCATTTTTGTGGAGCTTGCACCAAACCTTGCAGGCCTTGCGGAATACGCTCCGGGGGTAACGGCAGGCAGCCACGCAGGGGTTTACATCAAAAGCATTGTGCCCGAAAGAATGAAAATAAAGCTTATTATCGTAGACTCCTTCAACGCCGAATATCCAAACCCCAAAATTAAATATTACACCGATTCAGAGCACATTGACCACTGGGTTTACTCCCCCGACAGGTGCGAAAAAGTGGTAGAAAGCGTGTTTTAACTGCTTTTTTCAACAAAAAATCTCTCCTTTTTCCCTTGAATTTCAAAATTCAAAGTGATATAATTATTGTATAGTTGATATTTTAGGGGAATATCGCATTTTTTAAAGTCTTTTCCAAAGGAGGGATTTTTTTGTCAGCTGATTTGCATTGTCACACCAAATTATCCGACGGTTCCATGGGCATTGAGGATATTATCACTCTTGCCGAAAAAAGAGGTATTTCTACCATTGCGGTTACAGACATCGACTGTATGGCAGGCACCGTTAGAGCCAAAATCATAGGCGAGCGCAGAGGCGTTACCGTTATTCCCGGTGTTGAAATCTCTGCTACCGACTCTGTTACGGGCGAGGAGCTTAACATTCTTTGCTATCTGTGCGACGCACCCGACAGACTTGAGGGCCTTTGCCACAAAAACCTTGTTGCCCGCAAAAAGGCGGCGCAGTATATGATGCTCAAAGTTGCGCAGAAATATCCCATCACTCCCAACCTTGTTCTGAGCTGCGCTCAGGGCTCAACCAACATCTACACCACCCACATTATGGCGGCCCTGCTTGAAAGCGGAATGACCACCGAAATCTGCGGTGAGCTTTATGAAGAGCTTTTCGGCGGCGAGGAGCATCCCTTCCTTGTTAAGCCCAAGTTCGAAAGCGGCAAAGCCGTTATCGACGCCATTCACGAAGCAGGCGGCATCGCTGTGCTTGCCCACCCGGGTAACTATTCTTCATTTGAGGTGCTTGACCGCCTTGTTGCAGACGGCCTTGACGGTGTTGAAATCTGGTGCCCCGAGCATTCGGACGAGCAGGTGGAATACCTTACTGCTTTTGCCAAGAAAAACAAGCTCTTATCTGTAGGCGGCAGTAACTTCCGCGGCAGATTTAACAAAAAATGCGTAACAATCGGCTCTTATCAGACCCCCGACAAACAGCTTTCCGAGCTTAACGGCTACAAGTCCAAGCTCAAGCGCAAGCAAAAGGCCGCAGAAAACGCAGATAAATAAGAGGAAAATAAAATGAAATCTGATTTTGACGGTGACATTAAAATTTATCAGAAAAAATCTGACATAGAGGCCGGTGAGTTTGACGGCCTTGTGAAGGACATTGACTTCCACAAAGCCAACGGCAACACCGAAAAGGCCCGTGAGCTTGGTGCAAAATTCGCCTCATTGAAGCCAACTGATGAGGTGCTTGGGATTTTGCGCAAGGAGGATAAACTGCCCGCTGAGTTTTTGTATCAGGCAAGGGTGCTCATTACCTTCCTTTGCGGCAGAGTTACGAGAGAAGCTGTTGACGACCAGATTTTGTCAGACTTTGTGCGCAACGCTATGTACGATTATCTCAAGGAGCACGAAAACGGCTATTATAAAAATATTGCCGACGGTGCGGCATACACCTTTTACCGCCTTGCGATGAAAAAAGGCACCGACCGTGCAGAGGAAATCGGCAAGGAGTTTGCAAAAATGTGCTCGGTTAAAAATGACGATGCAGTAGTTGCCCTGGGCAAAAAGATTTACCTCAACACCACTGAACACGTCAAATCCCTTCTTGACGAGTGTGACTTTAAGTATTAAATAAATTAAACCGAGTGTAATAAGAGCACTCGGTTTTTTTATGACAAAAAAGACTTCCTGCCTTATAAAGCAAGAAGTCTTTATCTTTTATTTTATATTTTTGCCAGAAGGTCTGCTTTCTTTGCATTAAACTCTTCTTCGCTGATTATACCCATATCTTTCATTTTTGAAAGTTTTTCTAATTGTTCTATCGGGTCAACAGCCTGTTGCTGAACTACTACCTGAGGTTGAGAACTAGCTTTTTTGGCTTCCTTTCGGAAATGATGGTAAACGGCAACAATGCGCTCCGCCTCCACCTTATAGAGAGAATCTATTCTTAATCCCGCGCCTGCAGTTGTAATCACAAGTGTGCAGGTTTTTGTGGCGGCCGTGATAGCTGTCTCAAGCAACGCAACTGTCAAATCGCTGCTTTGAGAGTTCTGCTCTGTGCTTGCAGAAACAATGTCTTCATAGTAGAACTGCTTAACATTAGCGGTCGCTCCAAACATTTCTCTGTCCATACGAATAATCTGTTTATTGGTGCAAACTATGTAATCTTTTGCCGAAAGTGAATCAAGACCCCAAGCGAAGTACACCATTAGTTCGTCATCATATACCATATATTTTTTAATTTCTGAATATACCTTTTCGCCGATTTTCTCCTGTATCAGCTTATCAACCTCTTCATCAGTTATTACAAAATCGTGATTGATTATTGATTCAAAGAAATTATTTAATGTTATGAAATCCTCTGTCACTATCTTATCCGCTACAAACGAAGCGAGGACAAATTCATCACACTTGAGTTCAAAAACGTTCTCGTTTTTTACAACAGAAAATCTGCTTATCTCATCACATGAAATCTGCCCTCTTGCAAAAAACTTTGGGTCTTCATCGAGTGCAGTTGAAAAATATAGGTTTTTATCAGTAATAACAAACTCTTGCTTTTTTTCCGCTTTAAGATACACAATTGCAGTTTCATCTGAACCGTAACCAATCCAATTAGCTCTGAATTTACCGATTTGCTTGTCTTCAATGTATGGATACATCTGCACCTTACTCTGACTTACACTGTTTGCAGGCATAAGTATTTTATCATAAAACTCTTTTGTAAAAGCAAGTAATTCCTGCTTGTTTGTATTTTTAAAAAAGCTTCCGTCGTTTTCATAGGACTTGATTGCAGAAATAACAGCCTGTGCTTTGCTTTGTGCAAGCTCTTCCATTTCTTTGCGATGCTGTTCTTCTGCCGCTTTCTTCTGCTCGTATTCAGCTTTTGCATTAGCCGCCGCAGTTTTTGCTTTGTCTGCAACAGCAGTAGCATTTTCTTTCAATTTGTCTAAAAATCCCATTTTACTACTCCTTTCAATTTTTAACTATAATATAGTTAAATTATTGAGCATAAACTATTATAGTCAATGTTTTGAGTATTGTCAAGGAGTTGAGTATGTTAAAATTTAATCGGTGATTAAAATGATTAGCTATGAGCCGTTTTACGAAACGCTTTTTAAGAAAAACATCACAGAATATCATCTCATTTACAAAGAAGGTTTTTCCGCAAACACAATTCATCGTATTAAGCACGGAGAGGCCATAAGCACAAAAACACTTGATGCCTTGTGCTATATCTTGATTGCGAAGTTGAGGACATTTTAAAACACATAAAGGAATAGCAGTGCCGTGAAGTTAGCGACACTGCTGTTTTTGTCTTTATCGGTCGTCGGGGACTCCGCCCCCTACAAAACGATACCTTAAACACAATTACGAATTGTTAATCTTCCATCTGTTTGCCAAGAAATGATGCGGCGACCTGAGCGAGTTTTAAATCTGTCTGGGTTGCGCGGACATTTTCTGACGAAAGAAGCACAACTGCGCCAAGAATATCACCGCTTGAAATAATGGGCACGGCAATTTCTGCACGGTGGCTGACACCCTCAACAGGCAAAAGCTGTTCACCGTTTTCAGAAAAGAAATACGCTCTGCTTTCCATCAAATCTTCAAGGGCTTCGCTGATTCTGCGCTCGGCAAATTCGCGCTTTGGTGCGCCCGAAACCGAAATCACGTGGTCCCTGTCACAAATTAAAACGGGCATATTCACACTGCGGTTAAGCACCTCGCAATATTGGTCGGTGGTGTCGGTCAGCTCGCCCACGGGGGAGTATTTTTTGAAAATCACTCCGCCCTGAGTGTCTGTAAAAATTTCAAGGGGTGCACCTTCCTTGATATGCATTGTTCTGCGAATCTCCTTGGGAATAACCACCCTTCCCAAATCATCAATTCTTCTCACAATACCTGTTGCTTTCATATATAAATCTCCTTCTGATGTTACACCGCAAAAGGCCCCCTTGCCTAAAGGGGGCTGGCATTTTCGAAGAAAATGACTGGGGGATAAAAATGTTGCTGTGCAACATTTCGTCCTGTGGACTATCCCTCCACCGCTATCGCGGTCCCCCTCCCCCTAAGGCGAGGGAGGCATTATTTCGCGTAATTTTTGATTTTGTGATGTTAGTATCTGTCAATCGAGGAGATTTATACTGCACGAATTTACTTTTTGGACTGATTGTGTTATAATAACATAAACGAGGTGAAACATATGTCATTATTCAAATTCTTTCACTCAACCAAAACGCTCGAAGAAGATATTCAAAGAGAAAAAGATTGTATTTTAAGAATTAAGCAAGCAGTTAGCCAAAAATGTGGTATTGATGAGTTTATAGATTATGATGAGTTTACTGTCGCTTTTGCAGGCTCAAAAGATAATATGGAGTTGTTGCTTGAAATTTGCACGCAAAAATGTGACGGCAAAAAGTATTTATATGCTTCACTAGACGACGAGGTGTCGTGGCAAGAGTGGGATTTCGACAACCTAGATGAATTTGAAAACAATATTATTGACCATATCGCAAATAGAGTAAATCGTACAATTAAAACAGTAACAGAAGTTAAAAATAAAAGCTTTAGAATTGCGTCCTATTATTTAGATGAAAATGGCGAATGGATATGTTTTGAAGACCATAGTTCAGATAGTAAATGGTTTTGTTTTATTACTTCTCACTTGACTGAATCAAGTGAAACAATAAAAACATACAAGTTAGAAATATAGTCATAAAGCGAGGTGAAATTCACCTCGCTTTGTTGTTATTTCAGCTTCTGGAGCTTTGCTGTTTTTGCAATTACAATTAACTGCATATTTTTTTCAAGGGGCATTGCCGGGTCAACAGTTGTGGTGATTTCGTCATCCTTGCGGATTGCAACCACGTTGATTGAGTATTTTTTTCTCAAGCTCAAATCTATGAGATTTTTGCCCACCCATTCACTCTTAACATCGAGCTCAACCATAGAAATTTCACTGTCAAGCTCAATCATTTCGGAAAATCCTGCAGTAAGCAGGTTTCTTGCAAGTCTGATGCCCGACTCTTTTTCGGGAAAAATCACCTTGTCGGCGCCCACGCGGTTGAGAATTTTTTGGTGAAGCTCGTTACCGCATTTTACAATAACCGTTTCAACCCCGACCTCCTTGCAAAGGGCAACTGCCATTACACTTGCTTCAAGGTTGCTTGCCATGGCAATGATTACCACATCCACATTGGATATTCCCAGCCTTTTGATAACTTCGGGCTCGGTGATGTCGGCGCATTTGCAAACAGGAAGTGTTTCAACTGCGCTGTTAACCGTGTCCATATCCATATCCACCGCCAAGACCTCTGCGCCGTTGTTCACAAGCTCTTCTGCAACGGCTCTTCCGTATCTGCCCAAGCCGAAAACGGCGTAGCTTTTATTGATGCTCATAATATTTCCCCTTTTAACCCACGCTGATTTCTTCAACGGGATTTCTTATTATACTTTGATTTTCTTTTTTTCGGTTGAATGCTATTGCCAATGAAATCGGACCAACTCTGCCCAGATACATCGTTGCAATTATTATCAGCTTGCCTGCGGTGTTGAGAGAAGGTGTCAGATTTCTGGTAAGACCTACGGTTGCCGTTGCGCTGACAGTTTCATAAACAATGTCAATAGCAGAGGCGTTTGTAACAGCCGAAAGCAAAACCGTGGAGATGAACATAATTGCAAAGGATATGCACACCACGGCAGACGCCTTGCCGATTGCCTGCTTTGTGAGCTGACGGCCAAAAAGCTCGGTGTCGTCCTTTTTGCCCACCGTGGCAAGTGCCGTTGCAAAAATCACGGCAAAGGTTACGGTTTTGACACCTCCCGCCGTACCCACGGGGGAACCGCCGATAAACATCAGCAGCAGGCTGACCATTGCTGATGCGTTTGACAGATTTTCCTGCGGAACGGTGGCAAAGCCTGCCGTTCTTGTGGTGACTGACTGAAAGAGCGAAGCCCCTATTTTTTGCAAAAGGGTATAATCCTTCATCGTTTGCGCATTGTTATATTCAAAAGCAAAAATCAGCACTGCACCGCCCAAAATAAGCACAAGGGTGGCTGTAACGGCAATTTTGCTGTGAAGACTCAGCTTTTTAAAAAAGCCTTTTGGCTTTAAGCCGTGGTTTTTTATTACCCTGACAACATCCCACCAAACGATGTAGCCTATGCCGCCGAGGATAATCAAAGCGCTGATAACAACGTTTATCACGGGGTTAAAAACATAATCACAAAGGCTGTTTTCGGCAATAATGTCGATACCTGCATTGCAAAAGGCAGAAACAGCGGTAAAAACTGAAATCCAGACACCCTTTGCCCCAAACTGAGGAACAAACACCGTCATCAGGAGCAATGCACCGACTCCCTCAACAATAAACGTACCTGCAAGAACCTTTTTAACAAACTTCACAAGACCCGAAAGGGAGTTCAGATTAAAAGCATCCTGAAGAAGAAGCCTGTCGTCTATTCCCATTTTTTTGTGAAGAAGAATCATCACACCTGACATAATTGTTATGATGCCAAGACCGCCCACCTGGATCAGCACAAGGATAACCGCCTGACCGAAAATGCTCCATGATGTAACCGTGGGCATAACCACAAGACCTGTTACACAAACAGAGGTGGTGGCAGTAAACAGCGCATCAATGAAAGCTGTTGCTTTGCCGTCGGCAGAGCTTATCGGCATACACAGCAAAACCGTGCCGATTAAAATTGCCGCCAGAAAGCTCAGCATTATAATATGAGTTGTTGATATTTTAAAACGTTGCTTTTTCATAAATACCGATACCCTAATTTATTTATTGATTTGCATTATACCATCTTCACAAAAATTTTGCAATGCTTCTTTATCCCCTTGCTTCGACAGGAAATTTCATATTGACAAATTCCGCGTTTACCTGTAGAATGAAATTACCTTAAAGAAGGAGGATGTAATATGAAGTATTGTACAAAATGCGGCAAAGAGCTTTTTGATGAAGCTGTTATCTGCCCCGGCTGCGGCTGCAGCTGTGAAAATCAGGTTGCCTCGGCTGAGGAAGACAAAAAGAGCTTCGCCTGGGCATTCTTGGGATTTTTGGTTCCCGTTGCAGGTCTTATTCTTTACCTTATCTGGAGAGATAAAACTCCCCTCAAAGCAAAGTCCTGCGGAAAGGGCGCTCTGGTGAGCGTGATTGTGAGCATTATTTTCTCAATCGCATTCACTGCTTTGAGCGCATTCGTTTTTATGTTTGCAGATGATCCGGTTTTTGAAGAAGCCTATCAATACGAAATGTACGACGATATGTATCTGTAAAATCAAGAACTTTTTCAGGCTCCCTCTGATGAGGGAGCTTGATTTTTGCGTAGCAAAAAGACTGAGGGAGAGATACCTCAAGGCTGACAAAACTTATCTTTATCAAAATAAAAATCTCCATTAAAGCAAGTGCCTTAATGGAGATTAGTTTTTTATTTTACTTTTTCAACGGGGATAATTGCGCCTGCGTTTTTATCAACAGTGAAGGTTACTGTGTCACCCTTATTAAAGATGATAACCTGTTCGGCATCGCTTGCCTTAACTGAATAGTAGCTTTCCTGTGTGTCCAGCTTGAAGTAATATACGCTTTCACCGCCGATAACAGCCGTTCTGATGTCGGTGATTTTGCCTGTTACCTCTTCTTTTTCCACAACGGTTGGGTTGGTTTCGTTGCCTGTGCCCACATCTTCGGTGATGTTGTCGGTTGAAACGTCAAGCTTGATGCCGTTCTTTGAAAGCTCCTTGATATAGTTTTCAACACATTCTGTTAATGAAGTGCCCACAGCGCCGATTGAATACTGGCCAACGTTAACGAGAGCGTACATTTTAACAAGGTCGCTTGAGTCCTTGAGTGACATAAAATAGGTTGGCTCGCCGTCAACGTTGAGAAGAAGCGGGAAGGAAGCATCATATTCATACTGCTGAACAAGACCCTCTGCAGATGTTTCGGCAGAGCTTTCTTTAGCACCTGAAATCACGTAGTATTTTGCATCCTTTGTGCGCATATTGATAAGCGCAAAGCCTGTGAGTGATTCGTCACTTGTGAGTGAGGTTACACCTGTGTAAAGATAAACGTCATCGTTCATTGCAAGGTAGCTTGAACCTTCGGTTGTAACGTAAGTATCCTTCTGGCCGAGAATGGAGTTCCAGAAGCCGCCGCCGTAAAGACCGTAGTAGTTGTACTGCTCAACAAGAAGGTCATCGGAATATACACAGTCAATCCAAGAAAGGGCGTTGTCTTTTCTGATTTCGTCCATTGTGTATGATTTGCATTCGCCTGTTACTGCGTTGCAGATAACTGCGCCGATAACGTCTGTTCCGCCGAAGAGACCGATTGTTTTGTCAAGACGGGCACAAATCCAGTATGCGTTGCCCTCTTCGTCAACCTCAAAAGTGGGTGTAGCAAACATATATGTGGGGTATGCAAAACGAAGGTGTCTCCTGACATTGTGAGCAAAGTGGTCAGCAGTTGAATACTGAATACCGCCGTCAACCACAATAAGTTCGCTCTTCTGAGTGATTGAGTCAATGATGATGTAAGCAGGAATTCTGTTTTCGCGGTTGGTGAACCACTTGATGATGTTTGAATACTGAAGAGTTGCAACTCTTACGGGAACGTCCTTATAGTTGATCTGATTGAAGGAGGGCTGAACGGTAAACTGTGAAACGTAACCCAGCTCTGAAAGGCCGCTCAATGCCTTCTGAGCCATAACAGCGGTGGTGTCAAAGTCAATTCTGGGAACGGTTGCAAATGAATCGTCAGATGAGTCTGCAACCTCCTGAACAAAGTTGCCGCCCTGAACGTCAATAATCTCGCTGTAGTCCTTTGCTCTGAAAACAGTTGAAGAAATGATGAAGCCGACTGCAACAACTGCGATAAGCACACCGATTAAAATCATGGGAATTCTTGCACTCTTTTTGGCATAAGGTGCATAATCGGGTGTTTTGAGTGCGCCTGAGGTGATATAGTTCACTGCACAGTAAAAAGCAAGAACAGCACCGAGGAAAATATACATCTCAATGGCCTTGAAATTGAATGCAGGAAGATAGAAGTAGTAGCCTACTGCACCTGCAATCAAGGTAAGCACGATGTTGATGACAATTTTAAGTGCCTTTTTTTCAGGGGGCATAACAACCTTGCTTTTGCCCTGCCCTCTGTCGTTATTGTTTGAAGAAAAATCAACCTTTATGGGGTCCATTAAATCAACTCCTTTTTATATACCGCTTAATTATATACTAAATTCAGTTTTATTACAAGTGTTTATTTAATGTTTACAAAATGTTAAAAATACGGGAATATAATATACTTGAATAATTCCTGAATATAAGTATAATATAGACATAACCAACAAAATTCGAGGTATTTTTTATGAGCGAAAACCGTTACTTTTACGGCACTTATGAAAACTATAATAATCCTTTCACTCCGAAAGATCCTATCCTCAACCGCGACGCAAGGCACCTGACAAGGCTGAGCCTGCTTGCGGGTGTGGGCATTTTGTGCTTTGTGCTGGTTCAATATGTTTTTTCATTTCTTGTTTTATGGCTTCGCTCATTTACAGAACCGAGCTTTATGCTCGACGCGATTCTGACCATTCTCGTAACAATAATCGGAATTTACGTTCCGTTCACGGTTGTCCAAAGATTTTATACCCCTGAGGACAGGGCGCTGTGTGTAAACCTTGATGCCCCCGTTTCCAAAAAATCCTTCATATATGCGCTGGTAACGGGCACGGCGGCTGTTTTTGCAGGCAATTATATAACCTCCGGCTTTTCGGGCTTTGTGTCAACATATGACATTGAATTTTCCGCCTACGAAACGGAAAGCCCTGCCACGCTTTTGGAATTTCTCCTTTTCATTTTTGAGGTTGCGGTTATTCCCGCCCTTGTGGAGGAGGTTGCAATCAGAGGCATTGTTATGCCGCCCCTGCGCAAATACGGTGACCGCTTTGCAATTATAATGTCGGCAATAATTTTTGCTCTTATGCACAGCAATATGCTTCAGATTCCCTTTGCCTTTGTTGCCGGCCTTGTGCTTGCCTATTTTGCAATTTCCACCAATTCGCTGTGGACAGCCGTTGCAATTCACGCCGCCAACAATCTTTTGTCGGCCGTGTCAGCGGTGGTCATTGACAGGCCTGTGCTTTCCGTAATTTATATGTGGATGATTTTTGCGCTCCTTGTTGCAGGCGTTATCTGCGCAAAAAAATTCATTAAGGAGCCTCATTACAGCCTTGGTCTAACCTTTGCGCCCAAATCAGAAAAAAGATTTCTTTTTGCTTCGGGTGCGGTTTTCCTGTTTATTTCTTTTGTTTATTCCTCTTATGAGGGTAACAGCTCGGCTCCGTATATTCTGACCGCTCTGCTCTTTGCAGTCTGCCTGAGAAGATATTTCAAAGCAAACAATCTTCAGCGCGGAGCTTTGCCCAAGAGCAGTCTCAGTCTCAAAACACAGGTTGCTCTTTATTGCGCAACTCCCACAGTTGTGGGCGGATGGGTTATTCTCATTCTTTCCGCAATGCAGTCCGTTACAGTCACTTCTTCGGAAGGCTACTTCTTCCTCTACGGTGCGTTGGCGGCGGTGCTTGGTGCAGCCATTTATATGATTTATAAAATTCTTCATTCAAAATCACTTGAAAGCAAAAGCAAGGCTGTTTACAGAAAAAGTCTGTATGTTATGATCGGCGTTTGCATTGTGATGATAATAACCTCGTTTATTTCAAATCTTCTTATGTTTTAGGAGAAAAAATGGATAAAGATTTAATTATGAATGAGGCCTTTGCCCTTGCCCGTGAAGCCGCAGAGGAGGGTGAAGTGCCCGTAGGTGCCGTTGTTACCCTTGACGGTGAAATTGTTGGCAGAGGCAGAAACCGACGCGAAAAAAGCAAAAACGCCCTTGCCCATGCGGAAATTGAAGCAATCAACGACGCCTGCCAAAACCTTGGCGGCTGGCGGCTGTGGCAATGCGAAATGTTTGTTACCCTTGAGCCATGCCCTATGTGTGCAGGGGCAATAATCAATTCGCGGCTCAAAAAAGTGACCTACGGCGCAAGTGACCTGAAAGCAGGCTCGTGCCATTCGGTAATCAACCTTTTTGACCTGCCGTATAATCACAAGCCCGAAATTGAAAGCGGCTACAGAGCAGACGAAGCCTCAGCGCTTCTCAGCGATTTTTTTAAAAATTTAAGAAACAAAAAAAGAGCAACCGACAGTTAAACGTTGGTTGCTCTTTTCGTTAAAATGTAAGTGTCACCGCTTCGCCTGCAGGGATTTTTGCCGTGAGAATGCCGTCGGCAATTTCATAATTATTGTTACAGGGAACGCTTGTGCGCTCATTGAGTCTGAGCCTGAGAACAGAGTCTTTTTCGGCACGGACAACAGCTTTTGCCACCTTGCCGTCATTCCACTCAATG